>DATDAJ010000217.1:0-3743 GCA_036525475.1 Candidatus Udaeobacter sp. | reverse complement strand
GAAAGAAATGCATCAGAGAACTGGCACGCTCAGCACTTGCTAACGGGGTTAACCAAGTCGTCATACTCGGCGCAGGCTTTGATCCGCTCAGTTCCGAATTGCAGCGGGAGTTTTCAACTGCGCGATTTTGGGAGATCGATCATCCGGCTACGCAGCGTCACAAAGTGCGTGCCTGTTCCAAAATCGGAATTGAACGAGTGCATTTTGCCGCACTTGATTTCGCTGCCGCCGGTCTCGAAAGAGAAGCGCTGATCAAAAGCGACTTCGATCCGGCTAAACGCACATTCTGGATTGCCGAAGGTTTACTGATGTATTTCCCGGCAGACATCGTCTCCTCCTTGATGAAAATCTTGAGCAGCCTAAGTGCCCCCGGTAGCGAGTTTGCATTTACGTTCATGGAAAAACAGAGCGATGGCCAACTTCGCTTCGATTCGCAAACCAAACTTGTTGACTCGTGGTTACGCAGACGCGGCGAGCCGTTCCTCTGGGGGACTACGCGAAGCGAACTCGCTGAGTTCATACGGCCGTGGCGCGTGATTCGATTTTTCGATCACAATGATCTGCGAGACGTGGAATCGGATCTCAGTGGTGAAATCATCGCAAAAGGCGAGGTAATTTGTCTGGCTGTAATCTAACTTGCGCAGTTAAGCTTCGGCGATGCTGAGCCGCCGTGAATTCATACGCACGGCGGCGCTTTTTGCGCTTGCGCCGCACGCGTTCGCGAAACGCGAGAAAGAGATTTGGGTTAATGACGTCCATTCGCAACTCAATCGCACTCGGGTTCGCGAACTTTTAAGACCGCACACCAGAGACGAACTTGCCGAGATTGTTCGTTCCGCGTCGCGAAAGGGCTTGCCGATTTCCGTTTCGGGATACCGGCATTCGATGGGCGGCCAGCAATTCGCCACGGATAGCATTTGCGTCGATACGCGCGAGTTGGATCGCGTGATTTCGTTCGATCGTGAACGCGGTTTGCTCGAAGCAGAAGCTGGTATCCAATGGCCGAAATTGATTCGCGCGTATCTGAATGCTGAAGCGGGCCAGACAAAGCAATGGGGCATCGCACAGAAACAAACCGGTGCCGACACATTCACACTCGGTGGGAGTCTTTCCTCCAACGTGCACGGCCGCGGACTGCGGATGAAGCCGCTGATCTCCAACATCGAATCATTCACGCTGATCAATGCCGATGGAAAACCGATTCGCTGCTCGCGTGATGAAAATAGTGAGTTGTTCCGACTTGCAATCGGTGGCTACGGGATTTTTGGATTGATAGACACCGTAACGCTTCGGCTCGTTCCGCGGCAAAAATTACGGCGCGTAGTCGAAATAATTCCCGCAAACGATTTGCCCAAACGGTTTGAAGAACGCATCGCGCAAGACTTTCTCTACGGCGATTTTCAATTTTCAGTGGATGAGAAATCTCCGGACTTCCTTCAACGCGGGGTGTTTTCCTGCTACGAACCGATCAGCGAAAACGAACCGATTATCGCTAAAAAGGTATTACGCGATGACGACTGGCTAGACCTCTTGCGCCTTGCTTACACAGATCGGGAAAAGGCTTTCAAGCGCTACAGCGATTACTATTTGTCGACAAACGGGCAGACTTACTGGTCGGATACAAGTCAACTCAGCGCCTATCTACCGAATTACGCACTGAAAATTAGGGAGCTAATCGGCGGCGAGGAATCGAGCCTCATCATCACCGAAATCTATGTTCCGCGCCCAGCCCTTCCCGATTTTTTAGCAAAGGCAGCAGATTTGTTGCGATCGAATCGCACAAACGTCATCTACGGCACCGTCCGATTGGTGGAAAAAGATGACGAGAGCTTTCTTGCATGGGCCAAAGAATCCTATGCCTGTATCATTTTCAATTTGCTCACGCTCCATACACCGAGTGGCATCGAAGCCTCGGCGCGCTCGTTTCGCGGACTCATTGATCTCGCGATCGCTCGCGGCGGAAGTTATTACTTGACCTACCATAAATTTGCGAAGCCAGAGCAGGTCATCGCGTGCTATCCGCAATTCAAAGAATTTCTGAATTTGAAGAAAAAATACGATCCGAATGAGCGGTTTCAAAGTGATTGGTATCGCTATTATCGGAAGCTTTTCCCGAGCTAATGGCTTTGTCGCCGTTTGCCATCATTGCATTGGTTCTGATTCTCGCACGCGCCATTGCCGAGTTGGGGCTGGGCCGGCTGAATCAACGGCACGTGCGAGCACACGCGATTGGGGTGCCGCCTGCATTTCGCGGAATGGTTGATGAACCGACATATCGTCGCTCGGTCGACTACACCCTGGCCAAGAGCCGGTTTGGAGAAGTCGTAACCGTCTTTGATGCCGTGCTCCTCATCGGCCTGTTATTTAGCGGTGTGTTGCCGTGGGCGTTTGAAAGCTTCACGACAGCTTTCGGCACGTCCGTTTTGGCAATGGTCGGGTTTCTTTTCGCCACGAGCGTTGCATTAAGCGTCGTCAGTTTGCCATTCGCGTGGTACGCGCAGTTCAAACTCGAAGACCGATTCGGTTTCAACACGACTACTATGAAGACGTGGGTGCTAGATCGTCTGAAAGGATTTTTGCTCGCAGTTTTGCTTGGGTTTCCATTGATTGTGCTGGTGTTGAAGCTGATCGAGTGGACTGGCTCAAACTGGTGGATTTGGGCAGCAGCGGTCGTGATCGCGTTCCAATTGCTTTTGCTGCTGATCGCCCCTGTGGTGATCATGCCGCTCTTCAACAAGTTCACGCCGCTGCCGGAGAGCTCCACCTTGCGAGAACGCCTCTTTGCCCTGGCGCGCCGCACCGATTTTCCAACCCGTAGCATCGAAGTAATGGATGGCAGCAAACGGTCGCATCACTCTAACGCCTTCTTCACCGGGTTCGGACGTTTTCGTAAAATTGTCCTTTTCGACACACTCGTGGCCCAGCTTGCCGAACCAGAACTGGAATCCGTGCTTGCGCATGAAATCGGGCATTACAAAAAACGGCACATCGTGAAGTTGCTCGGTGTTTCGATCTTCGGCGTGTTTATTGGCTTCGCGGCGGTCGCCTGGCTGGCGCGTCAGGAGTGGTTTTATCGCGCATTCGGTTTCGAGTATCACGCGGATTTTGCCGCAGTGAACGTTGTGCCCGCGATGCTGCTGTTTGCGTTGTTGGCGGGGACGATCAGTTTTTGGTTTTCGCCGCTGCTTCACATCTGGTCGCGCCGTTTCGAGTACGAAGCGGATGCGTTCGCACGCGAGAGCATGGGAGGGGCGCACTCGCTTGTGCAAGCACTGCGCAAACTGACCGAAAAAAACCTGAGCAATCTAACGCCTCACCCGCTTTACAGCGGTTTTTATTACTCACACCCCACCCTGCTCGAGCGGGAACGCGCGCTGCGCGCAGAGGCTGAGCAACCATGCACTTAGTGCTTCCGAAACCGAACGTCGCTTGTTTCGTTGTCATGTTGAGCGGAGCGCTGCAACGAAATGCGAAGCATGAGGCCAGGCTTTCCAACATCTCTGATTATTTCCGTGGCACCGTATGGACCAGATGATTAGAGATTCTTCGCTTCGCTCAGAATGACAGCTTTCACCGTATGTCGAGAATCATTGTTGTTGGCGCGGGGATTAATGGCGTTACTGCCGCGATCGAGCTAAGGAAGCGCGGTCACGAACTAGTGCTGGTCGATCCGGGGCCGCTGCCGCATCCGTTGGCGGCGTCCACCGATATCAGTAAGGCCGTGCGGGCTGCCTACGGCGCTG
>DATDAJ010000216.1:0-8708 GCA_036525475.1 Candidatus Udaeobacter sp. | reverse complement strand
GGCGCGACGCTGGGTCGTGAGATTTGCCGCCAATCGGTTGACGTTATCGGTCAAATCACGCCATGTCCCCGCGGCGCCCGGCACGTTCCCCTGGCCGCCGAGTTTTCCTTCTACGCCCACTTCGCGGGCGACAGTTGTGACCTGATCAGCAAATGTCGCCAGCGTATCGATCATGTTGTTGATCGTCTCGGCGAGCTCGGCGATTTCGCCTTTGGCTTCGAGGAAAAGTTTACGTTTCAAATCGCCCTTTGCGACTGCGGTCACGACTTCTGCGATGCCACGTACCTGATCCGTCAGGTTAGAAGCCATAAAGTTGACGTTGTCGGTGAGATCTTTCCAAGTCCCTGAAACGCCTTTCACCACTGCCTGGCCGCCGAGTTTGCCTTCCATGCCGACCTCGCGCGCCACGCGCGTGACTTCATCGGCAAACGAGGAGAGTTGGTCCACCATTGTGTTGACCGTATCTTTCAGCTCGAGAATTTCGCCTTTAACATCCACGGTGATCTTCTTGCTAAGATCGCCAGTGGCAACCGCAGTGGTGACGGCAGCGATGTTGCGCACTTGTGTCGTTAGGTTAGAGGCCATGACATTGACGTTGTCGCCCAAGTCTTTCCACACACCTGCCAGACCGCGCACATCAGCTTGTCCACCCAGCTTGCCTTCGGAGCCGACTTCGCGAGCCACGCGTGTCACCTCCGATCCGAATGAGCGGAGCTGGTCCACCATCGTGTTGATGGTGTCCTTGAGTTCGAGAATTTCGCCGCGCACATCAACGGTGATCTTTTTGGACAAGTCCCCTTTTGCCACGGCGGTGGTGACACCCGCAATATTGCGAACCTGCGCGGTTAAATTGGACGCCATTGAATTCACTGAATCAGTGAGGTCCTTCCATGTTCCCGCGACCCCTTCGACAGCAGCCTGGCCGCCAAGATTTCCTTCCGTGCCGACTTCCCGCGCCACGCGCGTCACCTCCGAGGCGAAGGACGAAAGCTGACCCACCATCGTGTTGATCACGTTTTTCAGTTCCAAGATTTCGCCTTTAACCTTGACCGTGATCTTCTTCGAGAGATCCCCGTTGGCCACGGCCGTTGTCACCGCCGCGATGTTCCGGACTTGCGAGGTGAGATTAGACGCCATCGAATTCACCGAGTCGGTCAGATCTTTCCACGTGCCTGAAACCCCTTCGACTTTTGCCTGGCCGCCAAGCTTTCCTTCGGTGCCGACTTCCACCGCGACGCGCGTGACCTCTGAGGCAAACGAACGCAACTGGTCCACCATCCTGTTGATGGTGTCCTTCAACTCCAGGAGTTCCCCCCGAACATCGACAGTGATTTTTTTTGCAAGATCTCCGTTTGCCACGGCCGTGGTTACCGCGGCGATGTTTCGTACCTGCGAAGTGAGATTCGACGCCATGAGATTCACGTTCTCCGTCAAGTCCTTCCAAGTACCAGCGACGCCTTTGACTTTTGCCTGGCCACCGAGTTTGCCTTCCGTGCCGACTTCGCGTGCGACGCGCGTCACTTCCGATGCGAACGCGCCGAGCTGCCCGACCATTGCGTTTACGGTTTTGGCAGTGTGCAAAAATTCACCCTTTAACGGGCGGCCTTCGATTTCGGTTGCCATTGTTTGGGACAAATCTCCCTTGGCAACCGCCCCGATGACTCGCGCCATTTCGCTCGTCGGCTGAACGAGATCCCCAATCAGATTATTGATCGATCCAATTGCGTCCGCCCAGCAGTTGGTCACTTCGCCGATCGAGACGCGCTGGGCAATCCGCCCTTCTTTGCCAACCACTCGCCCGATGCGTTCCAGTTCGCGCGTCATGCGCTGGTTCGCGTCGATCACCGCATTGAATGTGTCGGCGATCTTGCCCGGCACGCCAGTCCAATTCTCCGGTAGTCGCGCGGAAAAATCGCCGCGCTTGAACGCCATCAATGCCGCAAGCAGTTGACCGGTATCCAAACCATTTCCATTTCCATTGCTTTGCGGACGATTTTGCGTTCGCGTCTTTTTAGTAAGGGGAGCTTTCTTCATAGAGTGGTCCTAGCAAAAATGGTCTTCTACCTACCATCGCGAAATCGAGGCGTGATATTGGAACGATCATATTCCAGCGCCGTAGGGTAATCGGCCAATTAATTGCTCCAGGCCGCATTTTTCTTCAATAAACCCGCCGTCATTGGGTTTAGTCGCACAAAAAGTTCGCAAACCGGACGATACCGCTTTCACGACACGCAAAACAGTCCGCCCTCTTCGGATGTAGGACTGAAGACGTTTCGCCGTTGCTCAACGGATTGCCAGTGTCGGTAAGCTGCGCAAGCGAAGGCCAAAAATGATCGCCAGAACGCCCATTATCACTGCGTACCAGGCGATAATCCAGATTAGCGCCGCTGCACCCGCCAACGGGTTCCACAAGAGAAGACCCGCAAAAATTATGGAAGCCAGGCCCATCAGAATAAGAAACCACTCGCCTTTAATTTCCCGCCGCATTTTGATTGCCAGCGCAATTTCAGTTGCACCGACCATCATGGCCCAGGCTGCGATGTAAATAACCAGCGCAAGTGCGGTTATTGCCGGCGCGTGGAAAGTAAGCAAGCCGATGATGATTCCGAGAATTCCGATGATCAGATTGAATCCCCAATCCGAATCCGAAGCATGATGCGTAATCGCGCTTACGACGCGAAAAATACCGTCAATCAACACCCAGGCTCCAAAGAACAGCACAAGAGTTGCGGCAGCCATAAGCGGATGGGTAAACGCAATTACTCCGAAGATAATTGCAGCGACACCCCGTAAAACTGGAATCCACCAATGACGTTTTAAGGTTTCAAGAAGCATGCGGCCGTTTTAGAGACAAGCCTTTCCAAAGGCAAGCGCATTCCGCTGCGGTACGTGTTGCGTGCCTATCACCACTGGCCGCCGACGCATTTAGCGGCAGCCACTATAGCCCGCACTTCGCACCAGCCTCCGAAATACTGGAGCGAGTTCGGAGAAGAGAGGCCAAATACGTGTCAACAGAAGGCGCGCTAGTGATTCGCACCAGATTGGTCGGCGTTTCGAGACGCGAAAAAATGGCGTACGCGATTTTGCTTCGCGGCACACTCTTCTCACCGTAACCGGAGGGAATATTGCTCGACCAGTACCGAACGTACTGACCGTCCGGGCGATTCTCCGTTCCCAGGAAAATCGTGGAATGTCCGTGCTCGTTTCTTCCCACTTGGCGCGACCAGAAAATTTTCATGAAGTCACCCGGTTTCGCTTGATCGATGTTGTCGAAATTGCGACCAAGCCGCAGCTCGTGAAAGAGACGCGCCGTGCCCGGGCCATTCGCGTTCCATCGTCCCCAAACGCCTTCTCCATCGTGCTGGTCGCGAATGATCAAGCGTTCAAGCGTGGCGTAGTCCAGACTAAGTTGACCGCGTTCGCGCAAAGCTTCGATCGTTCTGATGAAGACCAGATACGTCGCGCCCGAACAGAAACTCGGCCCCGCCGGGACAATAAAGAATTTCCCTGACTCGAAATGTGCCGACGATTGCAGGCGAATCTTTGCAAAATGCGAAACAGAGTAACGACCGCCTTTCGGCATTTGTCTGACCTGCTCCAGAACCAGGTCGTTGCAATCGCCAGCGAACGAGAACTGCGGCGCCAGACTGAGAACGATTATCGCGATCCACGCAGCTCGGTTTGTCACGGCGGATAAGTAAACACCGAAACGTGATCTCGCAACGGCACGCGCAACAAGGAACGACGGCTTGGGCAGCCGTCGACTAAAATTGACGGCTGGGAAGCCGTCATTCCTTGAGCGGGTTGGCGTTGCCGCCGGACGTGTGCTAAACGAAGTGCATGCTGCGCTTCACGAAAATGAATGGCGCTGGGAACGATTTTATCCTGTTTGATAACAGGAGTGGAGCCATCGATTTGAATCGCAACCAAATCGCGCAATTATGTAATCGGCACCGTGGCATTGGCGCCGACGGCATCCTGTTACTCGAAAAGCCAACAAACCGCGCGGATTTTCGAATGCGCTATTTCAACGCCGATGGTGGCGAGGCGGAAATGTGCGGCAACGGCGCGCGCTGCTTCGCACGCTTTGCAAACAAAGTCGGCGGACAGGCAAAAATTTCTTTTGAAACACTGGCCGGCGTGATTTCCGCGGAATTGAAAGGCGATTCGGTAACTCTACGAATGACCGAGCCCACTGATCTGCGATTCAACGTCGAGTTACCCATGGCGGCTGGAAACAAGACTGTTCACTTCATCAACAGCGGCGTCCCGCATGTCGTGATCCCCGTATCGAAAATCGATGGTGCCGATGTGCGACGCGACGGCGCAGCGATTCGTCATCACAAAATGTTTTCACCGAACGGCACAAACGTGAACTTCATCGAAAAACGCGGACCCAACAAAATCGCCATCCGCACCTATGAACGCGGCGTGGAAGACGAAACGCTCGCGTGTGGGACGGGAATAGTTGCCAGCGCGCTGATCTTTGCCGCCAGTGAGAAAAGCAGCAGCCCCATTACGGTGCTAGCGCGCGGTGGCGACGAACTTCAGGTCGGGTTTGAGAAAGTCGAGGAAGGTTTCCGCAACGTCACACTCACCGGTCCGGCGGAATTTGTTTTCGAGGGAACAATCGAGATTTGAACTTAGCCACGGATGAACACGGATGTTCACGGATTGTGAACCTGGCTCTTTTCTCATTTGTGTTTCACCCGCGTAAATCTGTGGCCTAGCAAACATGTTTCGCGGCACATTCACGGCATTGGTCACGCCATTTCGCGATGGCGGCATTGACGTTTCTGCATTCGAACAATTGATCGAAACACAAATCGCCGCGGGTATCACTGGGATCGTCGCGATCGGCACGACCGGTGAATCACCAACGCTGTCCCAAGAAGAACGGGAACAAGTGATCCGTGTTGCGGTCGCCAAGGCGAACAAACGTTGCCTCGTGCTCGCAGGAACAGGTTCAAACTCCACACAACACGCCATCGACGATACGAAGCGGGCCGAAAAACTCGGAGTGGACGCAGCGCTGCTCGTTGGGCCGTATTACAATAAGCCGAGCCAGGAAGGACTCTTCCGCCATTTCAAAGCCATCGCCGACGCCACGTCGCTGCCGATCATGCTGTACAACATACCGGGGCGTTGCGGCGTGGACATCCTGCCAGACACCGTGGTTCGTCTGGCCAAAGAATGCCGCAACATCGTGTCGATCAAAGAAGCAAGCGGTAGCGTGGAGCGCGTTGGTGAGTTGCGCCGCCGTTTACCCGATGCGTTTACGATCCTGAGCGGCGACGATTCGCTCACCCTCCCGTTTATGGCCGTGGGCGCTGCCGGTGTCGTGAGCGTGGCCTCGAATTTGTTTCCATCTGATGTCTGCAGCCTCGTGCGCGCCTCCGAAGCAGGCGATTTGAAACTGGCTGCGAAATCGCACAGGAAACTGCTGCCGCTGTTCAAAGATTTGTTTATCGAGCCTAACCCGGTTCCTGTGAAGACAGCGCTCGGTTGGCGTGGCGCGATGTCATCTGAAGTTCGTTTGCCGTTATGCGAGATGAGCGAAGCGAACCAGGCGCGCCTGCGCAAAACACTCGAAGAATTCGAATCGAAGCGATAGCTGGCATCGGTCTGTAGCGTGCGCTGTCCTCAGCGCAGAAAGGGCGAAGTGCAAGATAGAATGCGAACTCCGCTGAGGACAGCGGACGCTACAGCGTATAAACTGCGCGGCTATGAAGGAAGCTCCCGTGCGTGTGTTGTTGATCGGCGCGGCTGGGCGCATGGGCCAAACGGTGCTCAATCTTGCGCAGGGCGATCGGGAAATCGACATCGCCGCGCAATGCGATCTGGGCGATTCAATAGAACCGGCGATGAAAAATTGTGATGTGGCAATCGACTTCAGTCAGGCCGACAGCATCGATGAAATCTGCCGGGCGGCCTCACAGCAGGGCAAATCGCTCGTCATTGGAACGACCGGCCACTCTCAGCAGCAACGCAAGACTATTGAAACGACAGCGGACTCGGTACCGATCGTGTTGGCATCGAATTTCAGCGTCGGAGTCAACGTGCTCTTTTGGCTGACGCAAAAAACTGCGGAATTGCTCGGCGCGGATTTGAATCCGGAGATTGTCGAAACGCATCACAAATTGAAAAAAGACGCGCCGAGCGGAACAGCCAAGACACTGGCGGAGATTTTGAAAGCGGTGCGAAACAGCGAAATACCGATTCAATCATTTCGCGAGGGTGACGTTGTCGGCGAGCATACCGTAATTTTCGCAGGACCCAGCGAATCCTTGGAGCTAACGCATCGCGCAGGAAATCGCGGAATTTTTGCGGGAGGCGCATTACGCGCGGCGAAGTGGATCGTGGACAAACAGCCGGGACTGTACTCGATGCAGGATGTGCTGGGGCTATAGTAGCGCGACCCTCTGGGTTGCGAGACTTGGAACGCAAGCGAGGAGGCATGCGCTACCATGAGAACCGCAGTCGCACTCGGCTCGAATGTTGGCGATCGACTTGAGAATTTGCGCGCTGCGCGAAAGGCAATTTTCGATCTCCCACATGTAAGTGCGCCGATTATTTCCTCGTCCGTTTATGAGACTGAACCGGTCGGTTGCGAACCGGGAGCCGGAAAATTTTTGAATGCGGTCGTTGAATTTGAATACGACGGTGATCCCGCGCGTTTGCTTGAGCAACTGATTCAGATTGAGAAAGCGTTAGGCCGCAAACGGGATCATCCACAGAACGTTTCGCGAATCATTGATGTCGATGTGCTCTATTGCGGCAAACAAAGAATCAACCACGAACGATTGCAACTGCCGCATCCGCGGCTGCACTTAAGAGAGTTTGTCCTTCGACCCCTGGCCGATATCCGGCCGGACTTGCGATTGCCAAGCCAGAAGAAAACTATTCAGGAATTGCTTGCTGAAGTTGAAGAATCTGGCGGCGTCGTTCGCTACGTGGACACCTGGTAGTTGTGGGAAAATCTAAAAGCGGCAGAGCACTGCCGCAGTCCAAAACGTCGCCGACCTAGCACGCGCGTTTCCGGCGCTTGCGTTTTGGAGTACGGCGCTGTAGCGCCGCTTTCGCCGCGGCTTGCGTTCTGAAATGGGCAGCTGATCTTGCGAGTAAGCGCAATGAAAGATTTTCGCCAGATGAAGCAACGCGGTGAGAAGATCACTGCGCTCACGGCGTACGATTATCCCACCGCGCGTTTGCTCGATGAGAGTGGCATCGACATCATCCTCGTGGGCGACTCCGTAGGCATGGTAGTTCTGGGTTATCAGGACACTACGGATGTAACACTGGACGAAATGTTGCATCACACGCGCGCGGCGGCGAGGGGGGTCAATCAGGCGTTGCTCGTCGCGGATATGCCGATTCACACTTACGACACTCCGAAACAAGCTGTGGAGACTGCCAGAAAATTTGTCGATGCCGGTGCGCAGGCGGTGAAGCTCGAAGGCGGTGTGAGTCATGTTGCGCAGATCGAGGCGATCACACAGGCGGGAATACCGTTTATGGCGCACATCGGCATGCTCCCGCAAAGTGTGCGCGAGCAAGGCGGCTACCGAATCAAGGGCCGCACGCAATCGGAAGTCGAAGCATTGCTGGCGGACGCACACGCTGTGGAAGAGGCCGGAGCATTTTCCGTGGTGCTCGAGATTGTCCTGGCCGATGTCGCGAAGCAGATCACTAATGCGATTGGTATCCCGACGATCGGGATCGGCTCGGGCGAGCATTGCGACGGACAAATTCTGGTCACGCACGATTTGATTGGATTGTTTCCCTGGTTCACCCCGAAATTTGTGTCACCCGAAGCGCGTGTGGCGGAGGAAATACGCCGGGCTGCGCGTGCATTCGTCGAGCGGACACGTGGAACTGCGGGATGAAATCAGAGATGTCTCGACTTCGCTCGACATGGCAGGCAATGACGAAATCCGAATGACGAATGTCGAATTAAATCCGAATGACCGAATCACAAACGCGCAGCGGCTGCCGACTTAGATTCGTGATTCCTTCGTGCTTCGGCATTCGTGCTTCGTCATTGAACTATGATATGTTTGCAGCCGCATGAGAGTATCCGATTTCGACGAGATCGACCGCTTCGAGACCGAAGGTCTGCTGGCGGGTAGCAAGGAGCGCAACTGGCTCTGGCTCGGATTAATCGTGTCGCTGGCGATACATTTCGGTCTGTGCACCTATTTTTATCGCACCCGTTTCGCGTCTGCTGACGCGGCGTTCGCCCAAAACGAGCAAACGCCGACGTTCAAGGTCAAGCGCGTCCTCGATTCCAACCTGGATAAGAGCAGTGCCGATCAAATCAATCCGGCCGCGAAACCAAACCCTGACAACACCGACCTGCAATTGCCGGATGAGAAGAAATCATTCGACAAATTGCTGGAGGAAGTTCAAGCGAGCACAGCGCTGCCGGATGACATGCGCGACGTGTTGCCTGACCAACCAAAGGTGGAACAGCCGGACGTTAATTCTGTTCTGAACGAGATCGAACGTTCCACGGCGCAAAGTCTTTCCAATGATCCAAACGCGGCGCATGAGCAATCTTTGCTGAATAATAGCTCGGTGTCCGGCCGTCCACAGCCTGCTCTTAGTGGAACGGAGCTGGCCACAAGCACTGCGATCAAACGGCCAAACACTTTCACAAGCAAGCTGCCCGGCGATAGCGCCGGCCCAACCAAAGGACGCGCACCGGG
>DATDAJ010000215.1:0-3373 GCA_036525475.1 Candidatus Udaeobacter sp. | reverse complement strand
ATCATTACGTAGTCGCGGCCCAGGCGCTGACAGCGGCGTGGGGTTTGATCGCTATCGGCGTCGCTTCATTTGTGAGTTTGGTCGAGAATCTCATCGAAGCAGGCAACATTCTGGGCTCTGTCTTCTACGGCAGCATTCTCGGTCTTTTCCTGACAGCTTTCTTTATTCGTCGAGTCACCGGATCCGCGGTGTTTTTTGCTGCGCTCATCGCACAAACGCTCGTGTTTGTCTTGTTCGCGACAACGAACATCGGTTACCTCTGGTATAATTTTATTGGGTGCGCGGCCGTACTGATTCTCGCGCCGATCCTGCAGCAAACTCTCTTTCGCGGCACGGAAGCTCACGCTGCAGTATGAAGCTCGTTCTGAGCCATGGATTATCCGATTATTTGTTTCGGCCAGCAACCGTGCGGATTTTTTCCCAAGCGATTCTTATTCGCTAAAATTGTGACGGCTCGCCGCCTGCAAAAGGAGATCGGCGGAGAAATCGTCTTTTTCTGTCACGACAGCGATCATGACCCGCGCGAGACAAGTACCATTTTGCGAGACCACCACAGCAACCGGGAAGTAGCTCTGAATTTTCAGTTCGAGAATCGGATCCAAAAGCAGTTTTCTCCGCTCTATGTCAAACGCGTTCTTCCCAAATGGCACGAGAAAACTGCGCGCCAACTTCCAAGTTACGTACCGCGTCCCCTTGTTGAACATTTCAAGAAAACGAGATCGTCGAACGTCGCCGATTTCTGTCTCGAGATGTACACCCGAATGGGTTTGCTAGACGGCGTCCGCGTGGAGCGCTCAAGCGCACCCCAGTTCAGAGCGCGTGCTGTCGCCGTCTCAGACTATTTCGTCGATCAGCCGTATGAAGGAGAAATCGTTCGTGCACGTTATCGCGACGGAAAATTGCTGCTGCACAAAGGCGGCGATCGGTTTCTGGAAATTCCCGGAGGCGAATTTGGTCCGGAGCAAATCAGCCCGACTCGAGACACGCGTTTCGTTTGGATGCAATCAGTGATTCGGTGCACCCATTACGTCACCGGTGCGAGCGAGCAGGATTACATCAACAAGGCGGATGCGCCCGAGGTAAAATTCGTCAGGCGCGAGGAAATTTCCGACTCCGGCAAATCTTACACGGGGGAGTGATGAAATCGGGGCCGCTCAAAATTGGGATCGCGTGTTTTCCGTTGATCGGTGGAAGTGGGATCCTGGCGACGGCACTGGGGTCAGAGTTGGCGCGCCGCGGCCATGAAGTTTACTTCTTCAGTTACGCTCAACCCGTTAGGCTGGACCTGCCCCAGGACAATCTTCATTTTCATCGAGTCGATGTTGCGCATAACCCTTTGTTTCCATCTCCGGATTACACTCTGCCGCTCGCGGTGAAGATGACGGAGGTTGCGCGTTCCCAGCAGCTCGATCTTTTTCATGTTCATTATGCGGTGCCACACGCACTCGCCGCGTGTCTGGCCTCGCAGATGTTAGGCCCGTCAGCTCCGCGCATCGTGACAACGTTGCATGGAACCGACACCACTCTGCTGGGCCAGGATCCTGATTATCGCACTGCCATCGAGCACGCCCTCGTGCACTCCGATGCGGTAACGGCAGTTTCCGAAAGTCTTCGGGATCAAACGCAGGAGAGCTTCCGTCTGAAACGACCGATTGAAGTCATTCCGAATTTCTTCACTCCTAATAAACCGAAACGAAGCCGCGATGAAGTTCGGCGCGAACTCGGCATCACCGACGAATTTCTTGTGCAGCACATGTCGAGTTTGCGACCCGTCAAGCGCATCGATCTACTGCTGCGCACGATCGCGATGTCGAAGAACCGAGAACGCGTTCGGTTGTTCATTATGGCAGGCGGCTCTTTTGATCCTTACGAACCCCTGCTCGATGAATTGCGACTCCGGGACATTGTCATTGTTCGGCAAAACACAGCTGTAGTAGACGAGTATGTGAGGGCCGCGGATGCGGGACTCTACACATCCGAATACGAAAGCTTCGGCCTGAGCATTCTTGAGACGATGTTCTATGGAAAACCGGTCGTCGCTTTCCGCGTCGGTGGCATTCCAGAAGTCATAGGAGATTCTTGTCCTCTATATCCGTTCGGCGATGTAACCGCGGCTGCCGCCGGCTTGGATACACTGGTCGAATCTCCGGATCTGGCCCGAGAACTGGGTGAACGCAGTCGCAATCGCGCGCTCGAACGGTTCTCGGCAGATCGCATCCTTCCTCAGTATGAGGCGCTGTATCGCCGCGTAATTTCCGGTCGCGGATAATGCGTCCTCCGGCGAGGGCGACAGTCTCTATTTCGCTTCTGCTGTCTGCGCGGTGTGAAAGGCCTGCCAGGCATTCCAAGCGCGCTCCCAATTTTGTTTCTCGGCCCAACATTGCGCTTCCAGGAAATGAAAATAGGCCGGCGAGTTCGGCCGTTCGCTAAAATGACGGGCGGTAAGGAGCGCATCATCAATCCGACCGTTCTGCATCTGCGCACGATAAAGTTCGTAACCAATGGCTAAGTTATCGTGCGCGGCTTGGAAGCGCTTTTCCGAATCTTGAAGAGAGAAATTTGTGGTGACTCGCGGCAGCGCGACGGGTTCACCGTATCGTTGGGTCAACTCGTAGCCGGCGCGAAAATCCTGCTTGCTGGCGTTGTATTTCTCCACGCCAAGCCAGGCATAACGAAGCCAGTCGGGATGCTGTTCAACGGCTCGGGAAATCTCTTCGGGGTCACCGCGTTCGGACCAAAACGCGAAGAGCGCCAGCTTTTCTGTTTCACCGAACGAACGTAAGTCCGGATCATTTCTCAACAGTTGCGCGAGAGCGCGATTGAAACGATCGCCGGAAATGCGGCTGAGATAGGGCAGGGCTAAATCGTGTTCTTTCAGTCCAATCGCCTCCAGAATCGGGCTGACTTCTGGAATGCTAAGCGAAGCGTCGCTCAGCATGCTTGCGTAGACTTGCGGCCGTAGAGGTCCGGCTCTCCGTAGCGCCTCACGCCAGGCTGCTACGGCCAAGACTGGATCGTACGGCAGCCACGCATTTCCTTCGGCCAGCGGAACTTCATAAGCGATAGGTTCCAGAAAGCGCGCCCGGCGGAAATCATCGACTGCGTTTTTAGTCTGTTTGAGTTCGACCTCTGCGATCGCGCGCTCCAGGTAAAGTTCCCAATCGAGCGGCGCCCATCGAAGCGCGTTAGTCGTCAGTGCAACTGTTTCACTAAAGTTGCGTTCGGTATCCGCCGCGGCGGACAATTGCTTCGCGCTGGCAACACCAACTGAGCTGGGAAGGAGTTTTCCACCACGGGCGGCGACTACCAATGACAGCCCCGCGGCAAGCAATACCAAGCCGACAAAACGAAATAAGATCGACGTCCACCGGCT
>DATDAJ010000214.1:0-2765 GCA_036525475.1 Candidatus Udaeobacter sp. | reverse complement strand
CTTCTGCTCGTCGATCTTGGCGCCGCGCTTTTGAAAGAATTCCTTTAGCTGCGGCGTGTAAAAGGTTTCGTCGTATTCCTGATTTAATTCGAGCCAGACGCGACCGCGCGGCTTTAGATGCTTCGCCAGATCGTCCAGGAAAAATTCCCATTCCGGGACGTCCCAAAGTCCGGGCATCTTATGATTGTTGAAGCAAATCATGAAAGCGCTAATCACGTCGAATTTTTGCCCGAAACTCGGCAGGGGACGAAACGCCTGGATTTGTTGAACAACGCGCCGGACACCGAGCAAACGCGTGATTTCCCGGAACATTGGCAGGCGATCCATGTCGAGGCCAACTCCGGAATGACCGAGAAGCTGTGCGATGTAGAGAAAGTACCCTGCGCCGCAGCCCAGATCGAGAATGCGCTTTGGACGCGCCACGTCGAGTTCAAGCTGGCGAATCCGCCGGATGTTAACTCCGATCCAACGATCCAGATCGAGATATTTCGGCCAGTCCGCGCCGGGATCTGCTACGGCGTATCGCCGCCGAATCTGGTCAAAACCAGCTGGATCGATTGTCTCGATGACGCGCTGTGTCTCCAACTGAAAACGGTTCGCGCGCAGCAGCCTGAGGGTGCGTTTTCTCGCGCTAGCCAGACTCTGGCCGTCGACCAGTTTTCGTATTTTATGGCGAAGCTGCACAGCTCACACCTTGTAGCGAAGCGCAACAATTTCAATTAAGCTTTCACCACATGAGGGTGTGGAAAAAACTGCTGTGGATTGGCGTGACGGCTTTTGGCATTTGGGCTGTTGCCGTGCTTGCACTCTCACGCGGAGAACAAATCAGCGCCCTGTGGATCGTCATCGCCGGGTTTTGCGCGTTCTCCATCAGCTATCGTTTTTACAGTAAATGGCTCGCGACCAAAGTGCTCGTTCTAAATGAGGAGCGCGCGACGCCTGCAGTTTTGCGAAATGATAACAAAGATTACGTGCCGACGAATCGCTGGATGGTATTTGGACATCATTTCGCCGCGATCGCCGGACCCGGACCGCTGGTTGGCCCCGTGCTGGCTGCGCAGTTTGGGTTTCTCCCTGGCACTCTCTGGATCTTGATCGGCGCGACTCTCGGCGGTGGCGTCCACGATATGATTGTTCTGTTCGCCTCGATCCGGCGCGGCGGAAAAACGCTGGGCCAAATGGTGAAGGAAGAAATCGGGCGAGGTGTGGGTTTGCTCGCTCTTGTCAGCGTCCTGGCAATCATGATCATTTTGCTGGCTGTTCTTGCACTCGTTGTGGTGCAAGCGCTGGCGGAGAGTCCATGGGGCGTTTTCACCATCGCTGTGACCATTCCGATTGCCTTAATCATGGGCATCGGACTGCGCACGGGAAAGGTGAGCGTTCTCGCTGTCACGATATTCGGATTATGCGGGCTGGCATTTGGTGTTTGGGGCGGACAGTTTCTTGGCCATTTTCCCGCGATTGAAGCGTGGTTTCACCAAGACCAGAAATGGCTCGCTTGGGCCATCATGCTCTATGGCCTCGCCGCGTCGATTCTGCCCGTGTGGATGTTGCTGACCCCGCGCGATTATCTCAGCACATTTTTGAAACTTGGTACAGTGGCCATGCTTGCCGTAGCGATCGTGCTGATCAATCCGACGCTGCAAATGCCCGCCATTACAAAATTCATCGACGGTAGCGGCCTTGTCTTCGCTGGGCCGGTGTTTCCCTTTGTCTGCATCACCATCGCCTGCGGTGCCGTTTCGGGTTTTCACTCGCTCATTGCTTCGGGCACGACGCCGAAAATGATCAGGCGCGAGTCGCGCATCCGCAGCATCGGTTACGGCGCGATGGTAGCGGAAATGATGGTCGCGTTAACAGCGATGATCGCGGCGTGCGTGTTGGAACCGGGAGAATATTTCGCGATCAATACAAAAGGAACGCCTACCGAAGTCCTCGCAAAAGTTTCGGCAGCTGGCTTTCCAGTAACAGAACAAGATATGCAGACCCTCGCCACGAACCTCGGCGAGTCCACGATGTTCAACCGCGCGGGAGGCGCGCCAACATTCGCTGTCGGCATGGCGCATATGTTTGCGCGAGTTTCCGCGAAGCCGACCGCATTGGCGTTGTGGTATCACTTCGCCATCATGTTCGAAGCGCTGTTCATTTTGACAACAATTGATGCCGGAACACGTGTCGGACGATTCTTACTTCAGGACGTCTTGGGTCAGGTGTGGCGACCTCTCGGGAATACGCGTTCGTGGACCGCGAACTTCATCGCCAGTGTGTTGCTGGTCGCAGCGTGGGGTTGGTTCTTGTATCAAGGCGTCATCGATCCTCTGGGCGGGATCAACTCACTTTGGCCGCTATTTGGCCTTGCCAATCAACTTCTGTCGGTCGTGGCGCTCTGTCTTGGCACGACGCTCTTGATCAAAATGCACAAAGCGAAATATATCTTTGTGACGCTTGTGCCGCTGTGCTTCATGTGCGCCGTCACTTTCTCGGCTGGTTACCTCAAAGTTTTTTCGTCCGATCCGAGACTTGGTTTTTTGAGTGGCGCGCGGTCACTTCTAAGCCAGGCATCGACAATGCCCGATCCGGTTAAGGCAGCTGAATTGGTACGGCAGGCAGGGGTATGGCGGTTTGATGCGCTCGTAGCAGTGTTCTTTCTCGTGCTCGTAGCGGCGATCGTGCTTGGGTCTGCACGGCAATGGTGGCAGCTCATTCGCGGAAGCAAGCGAATGGTTTTGCATGAAAACGAGTTTGTGCCGATTACGCCCGCGCAG
>DATDAJ010000213.1:0-3950 GCA_036525475.1 Candidatus Udaeobacter sp. | reverse complement strand
TGCTCGTTGGTTTTGCAGTCGTTAGGCGGGATGCATTGCTCGTGCGATTCCTTCTCTTCGGAGTTTTATTTAAGCAAAAACAAGCCAATTCGCTTTTAAGCTTCGCTCTGCTGGCGCGCAGCGGTGCACCTGTTACCCATCGCTGCATTACTCTGAATTCCACAGGTGTGTATCATTGGGAGTAATGCGCATCATTTCACTGCTGCCCGCCGCGACCGAAATCGCCGCCGCGCTTGGGTTAATGGACAATATCGTCGGCGTCTCACACGAGTGCGATTTTCCGAAGGAAGCGAACGAACGGCCGCGCGTTACCCGTTGTCCAGTGCATGATATTGGCCTGTCGAGCCGTGAAGTGGATGAATGGGTGCGCCGCGCGATGAATGAGACTGGAACGATCTACACCATCGATGAGCCGCTTCTGCGAAAACTGCAACCGGATGTAATTCTGACCCAAAGATTGTGCGACGTATGCGCGGTCGGCTACGGCACTGTGGCGAAACTCGCTAAAACCTTGCCGGGTCCGCCTCGAGTAGTGAACCTCGAACCGTCGACTTTGACCGACATTTTCGAAGATATTGGCCGGGTGGCGGAGGCGTGTGACGTACCGCAGCGCGGCGAAGAATTGATCGAAAATTTATCGAAACGCGTTGAAAACGTGCGCAAACGCGCCGCAACGATTCCGGATCGCCCACGTTTTTTTCTGATGGAATGGGTGGATCCGCCGTTTTGTTCCGGTCATTGGGGTCCGGAGCTGGTCGAGATCGCTGGTGGCCACAATTCGTTAGGCCGAAAGCATCAGCCGTCGGCGCAAATTGAGTGGCAGCAAATTTTGGATGCGCGTCCAGAGATTATTGTACTTGCACTTTGCGGATACGACATCAATCGAGCGCGTCGCGATTACGAATTGCTCCGACGATTTCCTGGTTTTGATTCGATTCCCGGTACGGCGGGCGGCCGGGTGTACGTCGTAAATGCCAGCTCATACTTCGCGCGTCCGGGCCCTCGCATTGTGGACAGTCTGGAAATTCTCGCAGGAATTTTGCACCCGACGGAATTTCCCGAGTTCGGTTCACGCGGACCTGACGACCCACGCGTGGTCCAGGTCGGCTAAAACAATCTCCCGAGTTCGTTCTTGATCGCAGCGCGTGCGCTAACACACGCGCGGATTATTGGGCGTTTTGTTTTGCGGATCCGGGTGGAGGCTCCGGCCAGACGGCCACGACCGCCAAAGCGACCAGGATTCCAACCGAGACTTCGAAGAAGCGGTGAAGTGCAATGATCCATGCAGCGTGTGAACGCGGAATAAGCACGATAATGGCGAACGTGACGCCGGCATTGCGATACGCGCTTCTCTCCATCCGAAATGCAGCGCACAAGAGTCCCAGCACAAACACAGCCGCGGCGAACACCAAAAGATTTCCCGGGAAATAGCTTGCCACAAGGGCGCCGGCCATAGCCCCCAGCGCCGTAGCGGCAATCGAAATCAATACAGGTCCGCCGATCGTTGATTGGATAACAACCAGAGTAGCGATCGCAGCCCAATACGCCTCGGGCAATCCGAACAGACGAGCGACCGCAAGCGATAGAGTGGCCGCGATGGCTGTCCGTATTGAATGTACGACGGACGGAAGATTTTCCTGCTCCCATTTCCAAAGTTTTATCCCAAGTGATTCTTCACACGCGTTCAGTGACAGCAACCTCAATCCGATTTAGCAGGCGGTGTCGCTCAACAACCCTACTAATGCGAAAGCGGTTGCGGGCGTTGTCACAAATCTGCGTGAACTCATGAAATCTGTGGGTCACCTTAAGATATGCGAATCAGCGAAATGAATTGGATGATGGTGGAGGAATATCTCCGGCGCGACGACCGCGCAGTGCTGCCACTGGGCTGCACAGAGCAACACGCGTATCTGAGCTTGAGCACGGACAGCATTTTGGCGGAACGACTGGCTGTCGATGCGGCCGAGCCGTTAGGCGTTCCTGTATTCCCCGTCCTGGCGTACGGCATCACGCCGTATTTCCGCGCGTTTCCGGGAACGATCACTCTTCGGGTGGAAACCTACATGTCGGTGGTAGGTGACATTCTCGATGCGATGGCGGAGCACGGATTCAAACGCATCCTGATTGTCAACGGCCACGGCGGCAATACGCCCGTGCAAGGGTTTGTCGGTGAATGGATCGCAGATCATCCTGGGGTGCGGATCACATTCCACAACTGGTGGAACGCGACTAAAGTCTGGGCGCAAGTGCAGGCAATCGATCCCATCGCTTCCCACGCGTCGTGGATGGAAAATTTTCCCTGGACGCGTTTGGCGAACGTTGAGGTACCTTCTCGGCAGAAGCCGATGAGCGACCCGGAGAAAATACGACGCCTCGACCCGAAGTCAGTGCGAGGGTATCTCAACGACGGCAATTACGGCGGGCTGTACCAACGAGACGACGAAGAAATGATGAAGATTTGGCGGGCAGGCGTGGAAGAGACCCGCGCGTTGTTGATGGAAGGGTGGGATTAATAACAGCACGCGTGTGAGGACAACCATTAGCTCCGGAGCGATTCTAATCTACAGAGAGGAGAGATTTTATGGCTGAAGCATCCAGCGAATTCGAGGGACCTGATTTTGAAAAAGGCTATGAGACCGGAAACGTGCGCGATGGAGAAATGCTTTTGGGGCACGCCTTCGGCGAACCAATTCTTGTAGCTAGACGCGGTGAAGAACTTTTCGCTATAGGCGCAACCTGCACGCATTACGGCGGCCCGCTGGTGAAGGGTCTGATGGTCGATTGCACGGTGCGCTGCCCCTGGCATCATGCGCGGTTCGATTTGCGCACAGGAGAAGCTATTGCAGCGCCCGCCTTGAATAATGTCGCATGCTACAGCATTGAGAAACGCGGCAACCGATTTTTTGTAACCGGCAAGAGCGATAAAAAAGCGGAGCGCAGACCAAAATCATCTCCGGATAGCGTCGTAATTATCGGCGCGGGCGCCGCGGGCGGAGCTGCCGCCGAAATATTGCGTCGCGAAGGCTACAATGGCCCGGTTACTTTGATCGGTGCAGATGAATCTCTGCCATACGATCGGCCGAATCTTTCGAAGGATTATCTAGCCGGCAGCGCGCCAGAAGAATGGATCCCGTTGCGACCGCCGGAATTTTATCGCGAACAGAAGATCGATGTACTTACGAACACGACCGTTACAAGCATCGATCCAAAAGCCAGACAGGTTACGTTGTCCGACGGCCGTTCGTTAGGCTACGGCGCGCTGTTGCTGGCGACTGGTGCTGAACCGGTCCACCTCACGATTCCAGGTGCTGATTTGCCGCACGTTTGTTATCTGCGAACGCTGACTGACAGTCGGGGCATCATCGAAAAGGCGAAAAACGCAAAGCGCGCGGTAGTTATTGGCTCCAGCTTCATCGGGTTGGAAGTGGCGTGGTCGTTGCGTGAACGCAAACTGGAAGTCGCGGTCGTTGGAAGAGATTCGGTGCCGCTCGGGAAAGTTCTGGGAACCGAAATGGGAAATCTCGTTCTCGAAACGCACGAAGCGCACGGCGTGAAATTTCATCTCGGCCGAACGCCTGCAGCAATTCACGATCGATATGTGCAGCTCGATGACGGAACGAAATTGGAGTGCGATTTGGTGGTTGTTGGAATCGGCGTTCGCCCAAACACGCGTCTTGCTGAGAAAGCAGGCATCGCGACTGAGAATGGTGTGTTGGTCAGCGAGTTTTTGGAAACGAACGTTCCCGGAATTTTTGCCGCGGGCGACATTGCGCGCTGGCCTGATCCACGCGCCGGCCGGATCCGCGTGGAACACTGGGTTGTAGCTCAGCGCCAGGGCCAGACCGCCGCGCGCAATATTCTCGGCGCACGCGAACCTTTCACGAGTTCACCATTCTTCTGGAGCAATCACTTCGATCTGCACATCCACTACGTCGGTCATGGCAGGGGCG
>DATDAJ010000212.1:0-5390 GCA_036525475.1 Candidatus Udaeobacter sp. | reverse complement strand
TCTACGGAATTATCCCTCGGCCTAGCTATCTTGGCGTGGCTCATAGTGCATGCAGCAGTTCTCTTCAGTTCACTGGGATGGAGCCGGGCGTTTCTCGCCAGTGGTCCGGAAAGTGGGCTTTGGGAAACATGCGAAGCGGGTCTTGTTTCATTCTCGCCGCCTCCAGAAACTTGCCCAGCAGAACATGCACTAACAAGCAATAACAAGGAGAAAACATGAATAAGGAAATAGAAATGGACAACAACAAGAAGAGAGACATAGAGCACCGAAAAGGTCATCTCGGAATCGCGATGGCGGTTGGTGTTCTCCTGGTGCTCAGTGCGGTATCGGCCGCATCAGCGTCCGGCCCTGGCGACGCCAGGGGCACCGTAGCGGGGTGGTCACAGGGGTGCGCTGAGCAGTTCGAGCTGGCGCAGAGGACTGACATGGAGTCGTTCCGCGACTACGATCGCGAGACCTTCCGTGAGGGTCATGACCCCCGCGCGGTGACGATCTTCGCGAGCGGTGCAGTGCGCTACGGCATCGATGCCATCATGGCCGCCCTCGAGTCGCACTTCGCTAACCGCGAGGCGATTTGGGCCTGGACTGAACTGTACCGGGTCGTCGATGGCTGCCACTCAGCCTTCATCCTGTACGACGCAACGTACGACATCCCGTCGATCGGCTACCATCAGCGCACGCTGACCGGCGTGACATACACGCATGACGGCAACCGATGGCTGTCCATCGCCGATCAGGGGACATACCTCGAAGCTCCGTAATCGACGTCGAGCAGCCGGGCGTTCGAGAGGATGCGTCGCCTGGCTGCTCGCTTCCGTTGAAGGTGATCGAGGAGCTGCTCGGCACCACAGTGCGCGCCGCGTGGCGCTAATTGCGCGGCTACGTATTTAGATCCTTGGCGCGGTTGCTGAGCGCTGATGCGAGTTTAATCAGGCTTTCCCGAATCTGTGTCGGTGTCCAGGCCGCGAATCCGAAAACGAACGCTGGCTTTAGCTTCGCTTGAATGCAAAAGAACGAGAGCGCCGAGGGTCTTACTCCGATATCAGACGTGATGCGCTTGATCACTGGGAAGTCTTCCTCGCGTTTCAACCAAGCCACGATGTTCAAACCGGCTTCGGGAACCTGCAAAGTGAAACGGTCACCAAGCAACTCATTGAATTGTTTGATGAAGAAATCGCGCCGCTCGGCATAGATTTTTCGCATACGCCTGATGTGACTCAGGAAAAAGCCCTCCGTGATGAAACGCGCCAGCGTCGCCTGGTCGATGGGAGACGAGTGTTGATCCATCGCACTGCGGATTTTGACTAACGAATCCACCAGCGGTTCTGGTGCGACGATGTAGCCCAAACGCAATGAGGGACACAGAATTTTGCTTACCGTGCCTGCGTAAATCACGCGGCTGGCGTCATCCATCCCTTGTAACGAAGGGAGTGGCGGCCCAACAAAACGGAACTCCGCGTCATAATCATCCTCGAAAACAAATGCGTTGTGAGTACGCGCAAAATCGATCAGATCAGTCCGGCGCTGAAAGCTCATTGTAACACCGAGAGGAAATTGATGAGAGGGCGTTACGTAAATGATCCGTGGCGGCGGTTCTTTTGGCGATTGCGCAATCACGAGTCCCTGCTTGTCTATCGGTTTGGGAATTATCTTAACGCCAGCCAGAGTAAGGACCCTGCGGGCTTGCTGATAACAGGGATCTTCGATCCATGCGACTTCACCCGGATTTAACATAGCCATGGCGCTGATCAGCATCGCCTGCTGCATACCAGCGACGATGACGATCTGATCCGGATGACACCGCGCAGCTCTGAAATCGCACAAGTACGCTGCAAGTGCCTTGCGCAGGTCGGCGTCCCCACGGTTCGACGCGTAGCGCAACAGGTTGACGCCTTTCTTTGCCAGAACCTGCGATCTGAGGCGTTCCCATACAGCGATCGGAAATTCGTCGACTGCGGGAATACTCGCGACAAGCGAGACGCCTGCTCCTGCGGCCGTCGCCCCCAGATCAAACTGATCGCCGACGCGTGCATCCGGAATTGCTCTTACGCGATCGGAGATGCGAATCGGGCGGTGAATGGACTGGTAGGCTTTCGGTTGCTCCGCGGTTAAGAATGTTTCCGGCAGAAGGCTTGCGACAAATGTTCCGGAGCCGGACTTTGAGCGGAGATAACCTTCGGCATGAAGTTTTAAAAACGCGAGTCTGACTGTCGATCTCGAGATTCTCCAGTCCGTAGCCAGAGCGCGGGAGGAAGGAAGTCGCGACGAGCCATCGCTGAACTTTCCTGATTTCAGTTCGTCGCGAATTTGACGGTAAAGCTGCTCGTGGAGCGGTTCCTTTGACGTCCGGTCAAGCCGAATCATCTCAAATGCTATGATCGAACGGCGGCGGCGCTTCTGCGGGAGCGATTTTCTCTTATGCATGCTGATTGCGCGAATGTTTCCTGATTATACTCCTCATCAAAAAGGACCAAATTGGCGAAGCGCATGGTGATGGCAATACAGTGAGAACTTTTCGCCATGAAAATGCCGACAAAACACGTACGTGTCTTGCCGTGACGAAATGGTCATGTTCGCCGGTCGTCGGCAGATTGCTGTTCGCTTGGGCGGTAGCGACGAATTTCTGTTCAGCCGATCCGGCTGACGACTCCAAGTCCGTAACGCGCACACGGCTGGAACGGATTGAATCGCTGCGAAAAGAGCGGCCCAATGATGGTTTGCTTGTCTTCTATGAAGCGATTACTCGAATCGACTTGGGCGATCGCGATGCTGCATTCGCACTGTTGCGGAGTCTGCAAGGGCGGAAGTTGGGACTTGTTCCAGCGCGCGACGCTGGGTTCGAAGGCGTGTGGAACGATCCCGAGTTCCAAAAAATTCGGGAAAAGCTAGCGAACGAAGAGCCGCGAACGCCGGAGGCGCCTGTCGCGTTTCGCCTCGTCGATCCGAAGCTGATCCCAGAAGGCGTGGCGTACGATCCAAAGCAAGACCGGTTCTTAATTGGCAGCGTCGCGCAAAAGAAAATCGTAAGCGCGAATCGAAAAGGCGAGGTGAAGGATTTCTCGAAACCGGAGGACAATCTGGATTGTGTGCTCGGGGTGTTTATCGACGTTGTGCGCGGGCAGTTGTATGCAGTAAGCACGAACGGTTTTCTCGACGAAGCGCAAAAGCAGCGGCGCAACGCTGTCGTTCGCTACGATTTGAAGAACGGGTTGCTTGTAAATCGGTACGACGCACCGGACGCTAACCAACTCAACGATCTCGCCATCGCGGCCGACGGAACAATTTACGTCACCGACTCGGCCAGCGGAACGCTCTTTCGGAAAACACCTGATGAGAAAATGCTCACGCCGTTTGGGGCCAAGGGCGCGCTCTCAGGTGCAAACGGCATCGCTCTTGGCGCCGACGGTAAGCTTTACGTTGCGATCTCGACCGGCATTGCCACAATCGATCGCGCGACCGGGGCGCCCACGCGTCTGCCGCAACCACACACAGTCGTCACCGGCGGTTGCGACGGGCTTTACTGGCACAGCGGCGACCTGGTTGGAATTCAGAACGTGACCAATCCAGGGCGCGTCATTCGCATTGCGCTCGGCGATCAGGGAACACGGATTTCAGCAATCACGGTGTTGCAATCGCATCATGATCCCGAATTTGCCGAGCCTACGACCGGCGCGATTGCGGGCGACGCATTGTTCGTCATCGCAAACTCGCACGTCGGTCACTTTCAGCCGAATGGCAGCATCAAAGATGCGGGGCAACTAAAGCCGACTGCGATTGTTGCTGTTCCACTAAAGCCATAACAGGATCCTGATGGCAGCAGAACCACTAATCACGACATATCTCGAAATGCGGTCGCGGGATCAATTGCGTCCAAAGCGCGCCGACGCGCGATTTCAAGTTCGTGAAAGGACGGAACGCGATTGGCGATTCAATCGCGAGCTCTATTTTCGTGTCGGCGAGCGGTGGGACTGGATCGACAAACGACCATGGACGGACGAGCAATGGAAGGAATACGCAACGGCACCCGAGCTGCGGACATTTGCGGGATACTATGGCGAGGCTCTCTCTGGCTATTACGAACTCCGTCGGGACAGGAAAAACGGAATCGAGATCGCTTACTTTGGAATGTTGCCGGAATGGATCGGCCGAGGGTTGGGCGGCGCACTGCTAACCAGCGCAATCGAGGGAGCGTGGCGCATGGAGCCGAACCCGTCACGCGTGTGGGTGCATACGTGTAATCGCGATCACCCACAGGCGCTCGCGAACTATCAGGCGCGTGGGATGATCGTTTACAAGGTCGAAAAAGAGGCTTAGGGGCGGCATTCTCGCTTAGGGAAGCTGTCAGCTTCCCCTACAGAACGCCTTAGAAAAGGAGGTTCGCAGACTCTGGATCGCTTGGATTCGCGCGGAAAAATAAAAAAATTTCAATTTTTTTGAAATGTCCGGCTCCAAAATCTTTAGAAAGGAATGAAGCGAATCAAATTAACAAGCGATATGATGAACATGGTAGTAGACAACCGTATTACGAAAACACCTGAACTCACCGGTCAGTTTATGGTGTTTCCCAAGAGTTTCGGAAGCGAAGACGCAGCGCGAAAGCCACTGGCGCGAATGTCGCGCGAGCAGCTCGCCGCGTTTTTGAATGCGGAGTCAGGCAACGCTCGCAGCGCCCATTTCTCTGCTCCTCCAGCCGAACCGACACCGCCGACGGCTGAGAAGGGCCTGGCTATCGGTGTGTTGAAACAGGCAGCGTCCGATTTGCGCCGTTACCGGACGGCGACGAAAGCCGCCCATCGGGAACTGTATCTCGACGCCCACAGTTGGGTGACGGCATATGATTCTTCCTGGCCGTATTCGTTCATGAATGTTTGTAAATTGCTCAATCTCTGCCCCGAAATGGTGCGCGCGGATCTTTTGGCCGATGCGTCACTTGGATCCTTTCATTACTGGATTCGGCGTGCAGGACGTCTTTCCCGAAAACTCAGCACCTCGGTTGTTCGCGTTTTCGAAGGCCGCCGAAGCTCGGAAGGCGTCGAGGGTAACCAATTTGCTGCATCTGTCTGATATGAAAAAGGTATTGCGTTCTGTATGGCGGTCGCTGATGCGCGCTACCTATCGGAAACATGATCCGTTCCTGGTTTACAGCATCACTTCGTTCAACTCCGGCGGCGGATGGAACGATTTCCTTCTGAAGGCGTCGCTGCAAAACACATAATCGCGATGAAATTCTCTACGGAAGCGATCGTGGCACTGGCTGTAGCCGTAGTGTTCGTACTCCTGAGCTTCGGTGCCATCGCACGAGAGCAGGGGCAGGGGCCTGCGCGCGGTGGGCATAACGCGAATATCGCGGCAAGCAACGTTAATCTAAGCCAGGTCGCCGCAAGCGAGAC
>DATDAJ010000211.1:0-4445 GCA_036525475.1 Candidatus Udaeobacter sp. | reverse complement strand
CTCATTATTCTTCTGGTCGATGAACGTCCCGAAGAAGTGACTGATTTTCGTCGTTCGCATCCGACAGCGCAGCTGATGGCCAGTTCCAACGACGCCGACATAAAGAGTCACACGCGGATTTCTCAACTGGCGATCGAGCGCGCCAAACGACTGGTCGAAGCCGGGAAACATGTGTTCATCCTCCTCGATTCCATCACGCGCACGGCTCGCGCCTTTAATAATGCCATGGGCGGTGGCGGCCGCACGATGAGCGGTGGCATCGATGCGCGTGCCATGGAAATTCCACGAAAGATTTTCGCAGCCGCTCGCAACACCGAGGAAGCGGGTTCGCTCACGATTGTCGCCACGGCGCTGATTGAAACCGGCAGCCGCATGGATGAGCTGATCTTTCAGGAATTCAAAGGCACCGGAAATATGGAAATGGTGCTAGACCGAAAAATCAGCGACCAGCGAATTTATCCAGCCATCGACATCTTTTTGTCCGGAACGCGCCGCGAAGAACTGTTGCTGCAACCGTGGGAGCTGGAGAAAATCAATCTCATCCGGCGCGGTCTGGCCGGACATAAGCCAGAGGAAGCAATTCAGCGACTGTTAATGTTTGTGAAAAAATTCCCGACCAACACGGAGATGCTTAAGGGCATCCCGGGCTGATTGGTTCGCAGACGATTGCCGATCTCGACGCGCGCTCGGAGACGGTTCAAAATTCGCTGTGCGCACTCGAAGGCTTGCCAAGAAGCTCCGAAAGTTCTTTGGGAAAAAGCGACGGCGCGAGATTTCCGAGTTAAGCACGTCAGGGATTCATCAAGCAGTCCTGCGCGCAATCGCGACTGCGCCGGCGTTGCCAATCAGCGGAGACTACCTCGATGTAGGTAGCGGGACCGGGGAATTGTTGCGTCTGGTTCGCGCTCGTTATCCCTTTCGTTCTTTCGGATGCGATTACACGGATAAATTGCTCTCCGTTCCCGGTGCCGAGATCCACACCGTCGATCTGAATCGCGAACCGCTTCCCTTTAGCGATAATCGCTTCGCGCTGATTACCTGCATCGAAACGGTTGAGCACTTGGAAAATTTCCGAGAGGTGGTCCGGGAAATTTATCGCGTTCTCCAACCAGGTGGCGTCGCGGTATTTTCGACCCCGAATATTTTGAATCTGCGCTCTCGTCTGCGCTATCTCTCGTCCGGCTTTTATAATTTGTTCGGCCCTCTGGCGTCAGACGAATCCGCCATTCACAGCACGCGCGGTCACATCAACCCGGTGAGCTGGTTCTATCTGTCGCACGCACTACTCAGCGCTGGTTTCTGTGATTTGAGAGTGACTGTGGATAAATATCAGCGCCGCTCTCTTCTGGCATTTCCGTTCCTCATCGTTCCTCTGTACGCCACAAACTGGATTGTCTATCATCGTGACAAGTACACTTACGGCACGCTGGACGAACGGAATGCCTGGGCCGTTCGAGCGATGAATTCACGCGACCTGCTGCTTGGGCGAACGTTAATCGTGACGGCAGTTAAGCCGGCGTAATTTGCCGTTCGTAGATTGTGTGAATCGCCTCGCGAGCAGTGACGTAGTCGCGACGGAAGGCGTCAAAATCATGATAGCCAACACGGTTGGCAAATTTTCGTTGTTCGTCCAGATCGCTCGGAAGTGTTGAAACGCTTCTGTTGTCGTATCGACGCAACACAAGTTCGCAGCGGCGCAGAAACGCATAAGAATTCTTGAGCCGCTCAACGTCCGACTTGTCCAGATGCCCGCTCTGGCGCAATGCGTAGACCGCACGCTCCCAGTTTTGTTCCCAAATGTTTGCGCGCATCTGCAACGCTTGAACGAGAAACTCCGCTTCTATGATGCCGCCAACTCCGGTTTTCAAATCGAGAAAATCCGATCCGCTTCCGCGCTCTCGCCGAATTCGCTGCACCATGTCATCGATTTTCACGAAGAGCCCGGCATCCTGGCATGCGCGACGCCAGGCGGCTTTTGCGATCGCCATGAATTGATTTTTTAGCGGCCCACTGACAACGCGCGCGCGAGTCAGTGCCTGCATTTCCCATAGCTGCGCTCGGCCTGAGTAATACGACTCAAAAGTATCAAGCGAGCAGACCACCGGGCCTTTTTCGCCTTCAGGACGCAGCCTTGCATCTAGCGGCCAGATATTTCCCTCGGCGGTTGATTGTGCCATGGCGATCATGAGATTCTGCGCGGCGCGAACATCCTCGCCCACAAACAAAACGTCCAGATCCGCGCCGTAGCTGATCTCGCGTCCCCCAAACTTTCCGAGCGCGATGATGGTCAATTGCTCGCTGGCGAACCGTTTCGCGACAAAAACCAGACACGCTTCCGCGACGTCGGAAAGCTCGAGGAAGGTTCCTGCCGGTTGGACGAGTCCCAGTACGTCGCGAAGGATAATGCGCAAGAGTTGCCGCTGACGATAGGCGCGTATCGGATCGAGATTGTTTGCACTCGCGCCTAACGACTCGAGGCGGCGAAGGTTTTCCGATACTGACCGCGCTTCATCAAATGTTGGGTCCCTCGTGATGTCTTCCAGAAGTTGCGGTCGGCGAATCAGAAGATCACCCGCAAAGCGGCTGGCATCGAAAGTTTTTACGACCAGTTCAAGCAACTTCGGATTCGTAACGAGGAGTTCGAAAAGCAAACTGCGCAAGCCATAGCTTTCCACGAATCGGAGAAATTGGTTCAAAGTGGCATCGGGGTCGGCAGCTTTGGAGATCCGATCCAGCAAAATCGGGCGCAGTCTTTGGAATATCTGGCGAGTTCGTGTGGCGACATGAAAACTCGCCGCACCTCGTTCAAGCCCTGTGAGCGCTTTTTCTGCTCCTTTTGCATCCTTGAAAAATCCAACAGAGATTTTGGCGCTCTGCGCAGGGCTTCCAGAAATAATCCGTTGAAATATGGGGCGCACCGATCCCATTCGGCTCTGCAGCGCCGCTGTGAAATCGCTGGCCGACGAGAACCGAAGGCTGCGCGCGAGCCGGCTCAGTGGATCGGGCTCGTCCGGAACAGTGTGGGTCTGTTGTTCGGCTTCGATCTGGAGGCGGTGTTCAACGCGGCGGAGGAATCGATACGCCGTATCCAGCGCCAGAACTTCGTCGGGCGGGAGCAAGTTCAGTTCTCGTAATGCGCGGAGCGCCTTGAGCATACTCGGTTCCTGCAGAAACGGATTACGCGCGCCATGAATGAGCTGCAGCGTTTGCACGACGAACTCGATGTCGCGGATGCCGCCGCGCCCAAGTTTGACGTCGCGATCCAGCTTTTCCGGGCCAACGACGTCGCGCTCGATGCGGTGCTTGATGTTCGCAACCTCCTCGAGCAAATCCGGCGTTGGACTCTTTGGATAGACGAATGGCTGATGTAACCGCAGGAAATCGTAAGCCAACTCTCGGCTGCCTGCGATTCCGCGCGCCTTAATGAGCGCAATTCGCTCCCATGTTTCGCCGAACCCAGCGTAATAGTTTTCCATGCTCTCAAGAGACCGGGCCAAAGGGCCTGCCGAGCCTTCAGGGCGCAACCGCAGATCCGCTCGAAACAGCGATCCGGCCGGGTGCGGCTTCGAAAATGTTTCGAGAATCTTGTTTCCAAGTCGATTGAAAAACTGATGATAAGAAATGTTCGGCGAGAGTTGACCTTCGTCGCTGTAGAGAAAAAGAAGGTCAACGTCCGAACTGTGATTGAGTTCGCCTCCGCCGAGTTTCCCGAGGGCAAGAATTGCAAAATCCGCTTTTGGCGAGCCGTAACGTTGTCGCAGTTCGGCGTCCCAAAATTCGAATACTCGACGAAGGCAAATTTCTGCGATCAGTGAAAGCTCCCCAGTGGTCTCCTCAAGCGGCGCGACCGCAGCCAATTCGCGCACGGCCACGCGCGTCATTTCGCGGCCCTTCCAAAATCGTAATGCTTCGAAATTGGTGTCGACTCCGGAATCACTTGTCAGAGCGTCCACTTCCGCGAGCATCTCCGCGCGGCTACGCGATGCGCGGCACACCTCGGGCTGAGCGAGCCACAGCAGCGTTTCAGGATTGCGCGTCAACCTCGTCGCGCAGATGCTCGAGACCGCCAGAAGATGCAGTAGCGCGGCTTCACCTAACGGAAATTGTTCGACCAACTCGGAAAGGGGCATCGCGTTTGCCGGCCTGCCCGCCGTAGCCTCGGCGTAGGCGGGCCATTGTTCGTTGAGCTGAACCAAACTGGTCTCTACCTGTGAAGGGTTCAGCGATGTGGCTGCTTTTTCCCGAATCCAGCCCGCACGATGCTCCATCGCGCACAACATCATGCGGTTCTGGGCGAAAAACCAGTTGTCGCAGCGCCCAGACTAATGCTACGGCGATGCGGGAGGCGCCAGCACAGGAAGAGCTTTTTCGTGCATTTGAAAGTCAACCGGACAATTACCGGCTAACTCACCGTCCAGTTCCACGGGAACGTCCTGTTCGCTGCT
>DATDAJ010000210.1:0-5608 GCA_036525475.1 Candidatus Udaeobacter sp. | reverse complement strand
GAAACCCCTTCGGTGTTTTCTTCAAATTGCTTGAAGCATTTTGCGGAGGCGAGGCAACGTCCATGGTATCGACTGTTGAAAGCATAGTTGATCGTGGGGTTTCTCTTCGCAACAGACTTTGCGGGAATTGCGTTTCACTGGCTCTTTTTTGTGCCTTGCCTGACGGCAGCGCAATTCATTTGCTCTCTGCCTGAACGGCTTGAGTTACTTCTGCCGGCGTCCAGGCGTTGCCACGCCAAATTCTCTCGACCATTCCATTGCGATTGATCAGCGCAGTCGCCAGTCCATGGGAAATAGTGCCTCCTTCAGTCTGCCGGTGAACCGAGAACGCGCTGGTGAGCGAATCGATCTCTTTTTCGTCTCCTGTTGCGAAGGTCCAGATTTTGGAATCGGCGTGATGAAACCCCGCGTAATCACTCAAAACTTTCGGCGTGTCGTAGGCCGGATCCAGCGTGACGCTGAGCAACCGCACGTCCGCAAGCGGGCCGGTGGCTTTTTCAATTGATTTCTGCAACTCCTCGAAATTGTTCGACATCCGCGGACAGAAATTTGGCACTGGGCAACGCGTGAAAACGAATGTGAGCACGAAAGGTCGGTCACCAAATGTGTCGAGCGAAATCCGTTCACCATTTTGATTCGTAAGGCTGAAGGGCGGCATCTCATCGCCTTCTTTCAGACGCCCATCGTGCTCTGTAGAAACAGGTGCCGTTCGTTTCGGTTCCGCAATATTAACATCTTCGCGATGGATCTTTTTCACGTTTTCGATCCAGAAATCCTTCGGTGTAACTACCATGCGGAACGAGATCGCGTCACCGGTCTTCAGGTCAGCAATTTCCTTGGAATTCCGCGTCACGAACGGCATCGTCATGGACGGCATGAAGTCGGGAATATTTTCGTGCTGAATTTCAATTGTTGATCGGTCTGGCGAAAATCCCCGCACTACTCCGCGGGTATCGTAATGCTCGGCTTTTTCGTCCGAGTTCGTGGGGCGCCCACAAGCGAGTAGAGCGAGAGCTACACAGGCTGCGAGCAGAAGTTTGTGCATCGGTAGAATTGAGATCGAGGTCGGATTTCCTTCCACAAAAAACCGACACAAACCTTGATCTGTATCAAGGCGGGATTTTTCGCGGCGCTCTAATTTCAGCGCATGAGAAAAACAGTTGTTCAGCTACTCGTACTGGTCGCGCTTGGTGGGAGCGCGGTTTTCTGGTTCGTCACCGGTTGCTCGCGCGCACCAGAAGCACCGCCAAAGGAAGTGAAAATTCAGGCTGACGACAAAATGCGTTTCGACGTCACCGCGTTTGATGCGTCGCCCGGTCAAAAAATCTCCGTCACGATCACGAACATCGGGACCACACCGAAGTTTTCGATGGGCCATAACTTTGTTATGCTCGATCGCGCCATAAACACCGGCAACGTGCAGGCTTCGTTTCTCGACAAGGCTTCGATGGAAGCGTCGCACGATTACGTTCCGCCGGGCGACAAGAACGTGCTCGCCCATTCGAAGCTGCTCGGGCCTGGGGAAAGCGAGGTCGTTACATTCAACGCACCCTACATCCCCGGGGAGTACCTCTATCTCTGCTCGTTCCCCGGCCATTATTCCCAGGGCACCAAGGGATTCATGACAGTGAAATAAGATCGACAAACAGAAAGACCAGACATGAAAGCCAAATCCACGATCGCGCTTGCGATCATCATCACCGTCGTCAGCTTCGTTGGCTGCGGAAAAAGCAGCAGCACAAACAAAGGCGATCGCACGGCGAACGCGCTCGCCAGTTACGTCGCGCCCGGCGAGAAGGATGAATACTATCTTTTTTATTCCGGCGGACACTCCGGCCAGGTGTTTGTCGCGGGCATTCCATCGATGCGCCACATCGTTACGATTCCAGTCTTCGCGCCGTACCCGGCCACCGGTTATGGATTCGACGAGGAATCGAAGAAAATGCTCGGCGATTTCACCTGGGGCGATATGCATCACCCGGCGCTTTCGCAGACCGATTCCAAATACGATGGCCGCTGGCTATTCGTAAATGATAACGCCAATAACCGGATAGCGCGGATTGATCTGCACGATTTCAAAACCCACCAGATCCTCGGCCCGATTCCAAATTCCATCGGCAATCACGGATCGTCCTTCATCACGGAGAACTCGGAATACATTCTGTGTGCGACGCGTTTCTCGGTGCCGCTACCAAAAGGACGCGTGGCGGACCCGAAAGATTACGAAAAGGAATTCAGCGGCATGGTCAGCGGGATCAAAGTCGATCCGCAAACGGGCGAGATGAAAGTGGGCTGGCAAATCCTGACGCCGCCGTTCGATTGGGACCTCGGTTCCACCGGCAAGGGCCCGAGCAGCGGTTGGGCGTTTTGGACGAGCTACAACACGGAAATGGCGCACGACGTTCTCGAAGTGAACTCGAGCCAGAAAGATCGCGATCTCTGCGCTGTGGTGAATTGGCGCGCCGCCGAACAAGCGGTCGCTGAAGGGAAGGCAGAGGCGATGGATGGGGTGCCGATAATCGATCCGGCGAAAGTGCCGGGCGTTTTGTATTTCGTGCCGGTCGGGAAATCACCGCATGGCATGGATGTTGATCCAAGTGGCAAGTGGATTGTGGCCGGCGGAAAACTTCAGCCAGCAACCACCGTTATTAGCTTTGAGAAACTGAAAGAGGCTATCGCAAAGAAAGACTTTGTTCACGGTGGCGACGTCCGGGGAGTGCCTGTTCTCGAATACAACGATGTCGTGGAAGGCGAAGTGCCGGTCGGTCTGGGCCCGCTGCACACACAGTTTGACGGCAAGGGCTTCGCTTACACATCGATGTTCATCGATTCGAATATCACGAAATGGAAACTACCGCCGTGGACCGATGAAGAGAAAAAAGATCTGAACAAAGCAGTCCTTGATAAAGTCCCGGCGCATTTCAGCACCGGCCACCTTGTTGTCGCCGGAAGCGACACGAAAAATCCGTACGGCAAGTGGCTGGTCGCAATGAACAAGCTTTCGGCCGGCCGCCACATCAATGTCGGACCCGTGCAGCCAGAGTCGAGTCAGTTGATCGACATCAGTGGCGACAAAATGAAAATGATCGCTGAGGCCTATACCGAACCCGAGCCGCATTTTGCGCAGATTCTCAAGGTTAGCGAAATCCAGCCGGCTGAGGTCTATCCGAAAGCGGAAAACAAAGATCCGAACGCGGTTTGGGACAAGGAAAATACCGGCGTGACGCGAAACGGCAATCAGGTTGTGGCTAAGCTGACGGCAATCCGCAGTCGTTTCAATCCGGACCGGATCGATGCCCAGGTGGGCGACGATCTCACGGTGCACGTCACGAATATCGAACAGACGCGGGACATGATTCACGGCTTCGGCGTGATCGAACAAAACATCAACATGGTGATGGATCCGGGCGAGACGAAAACGTTCCACATCAAGCTGACGAAGGCGGGAGTGTTCCCGTTCTACTGCACCAACTTTTGCTCGGCGCTGCATCAGGAGATGCAGGGTTATCTGGTGGTGAGCAACACCGGCCAGCCTTTGCCCGGCGCGGTTTATTCGCAGCCCGGTAATGCGACTCAGCCGGCGCCGCAACCCGCCGCCAGCCAGGGAAACTAATTTGATCTAAGCGAGGCTGAATGGTCGCGGCCTTCAGCCTCGCCGATCCAAAATTTCATGCGCGGAAAAATATCGAATTTGCTGGGCTGGGAGTTTCGGTTTCTGCACAAGCCGCTCAATCTATGGTCGCGTCTGCTGCTGCTCGCCGCCGCAGTCACGATTGCCGTGTCGATCTTTTTCCCGCTCTGGAAAATGCATTTGATCGCGCCGCAATACTCCGACGGACTCGATCTCTACATCTTCCCCTACAAAATCCAGGGCGGCGGCTTGAATGGCCAGCATTTGGTCGAGATCAACAACCTGAATCATTACATCGGCATGAAGCCGATCCAGGAAGCCGATTTCATGGAGATGCGATGGATGCCGTTTGTTTTTGGTCTGATCATTTTGATGACGCTGCGCTCGATCGTGTTCGGCGAGATGAGCAATGTTGTCGATCTTTTCGCCGTTTATTCTTATTTCGGCGCGTTTTCGATCGCCTCGTTCTGGTATCGACTTTACGAATACGGTCACAATCTCGATCCGCACGCGCCGATGCACATCAAGCCGTTTACACCGCGGCTGATCGGCGTGGAACAGATCGCAAATTTCCGCGAGCATAGTTTTCCACAGGCGGGCGCTTATCTGCTGTGCGTTTCGGTGTTGCTGATTGTACTCGCCGGCTGGTTTTCCAGAAAGGAGCGAGCATGAAAATTCTGGGGAGCGCACGCTTGCAGCGTGCTGGTGAAGGCATTCTGCCTTCACGAACTTTTCCTGGAGGATGGAAATCTCAACCGAGCAGCGAGTGTCGGGAAGAAAGTTCGTTTCGGCGGAACGCCGAAACCAGCACGCGGGACGCGTGCGCTCCCCGGATCATCGCGCTCATGCTCGTCATAACGACACAGGTGGGAGCCGCAACACTGCAGGAACGCATCGATGCCGCTGTGCCCGGAGAGGCCATCCATATCGAAGCCGGCGTTCACGCCGGGCCAATCAACATCAAAAAACCTCTCGCTCTCATTGGTGAAAAAGGCTCGGTAATTCGCGGCAACGGAGTTGGAAGCGTCATCACGATCGCGGCAGACGATGTGACCTTGCGCGGATTGCGCGTGACCGACTCCGGGTTGCAATTGTCCGATGATAACGCCGCAGTCTTCGTCACCGGAAATCGCGCGAAGGTCGAGAAGTGCGTCATTGCCGAGTCGCTCCATGGTGTCTATCTCAAAAAAATTTCCGGCGCGCAGATTCTCAACAACCGCATCCAGGGTAAAACGACCCTGACCCCCTCCAGCGAGCCGGTCGAAAAAGGAATCGGAACCAGCACCGAGAACTGTGACACCACGCTGGTATCCAATCGCCGCGGCAACGGAATTCACCAGTGGAATTGCGAAGGCAATTTGATCCGTGGCAACGAAATCAGCGACACGCGCGACGGAATTTATTTTTCGTTCACAAACAATTCGCGCCTAGAGAACAATCTCGTCCACCACGTCCGCTACGGTCTGCACTACATGTATTCGGACGGAAATGTTTTCGAGAACAACACCTTCTCGGAGAACGCCGCCGGCGCCGCAATCATGTTCTCGAAAGAATTGGTCGTGCGCGGCAATCGCTTCATCAACAACCGTGGCCACCGGGCTTACGGACTCATTTTTCAATCATCCGATCGGAGTCGGCTCGAAAAGAATGAAATTACCCAGAACGCCGTGGGTCTCTCGTTTAATCAGTGCAATGAAAACCAGATTGCCGGCAATCGCGTGATGCAAAATTACATCGGACTGCGTTTTGGCTCGAACTCCGACGGCAATCGGTTCACGGAAAATGTTTTCATGCAAAATCTGCACCCGGTAGAAACCGGCGCCTCTGATGTTTCCGGCAATCGCTGGGCCATCAACGGAGTTGGCAATTTTTGGGATGGTAGCTTCGAGATGGATCTGGATCGCGATGGGGTGAACGATCTGCCGCATCGCGAGCTCGATCTGTTCGGCGTTTTGCGCCGTGATTTTCCGGCGGTCG
>DATDAJ010000209.1:0-3910 GCA_036525475.1 Candidatus Udaeobacter sp. | reverse complement strand
GATCCGACAAAGAAGCAGCTGCACCTGTCGAGCAACGTTTATAACACGCCTTCTGTGGCAGCATTGGGCATCGCTGCGCACGAGAGCGGACACGCGATTCAACACGCCCGCGCATACGCTCCGCTGAAGGCGCGTATGGCGATTGTTCCGGTAACGATGATCGCGTCACAGATGCTGCCATTCATCATTATCGGTGGCTTGTTCTTTAGGATCACGGGTCTGATTACGCTCGGCATCTGGTGCTATTTGATTCTGCTGGTGTTCCAATTGATTACATTGCCCGTGGAGTTCGATGCCTCGCGACGAGCAAAAATCATCCTGCGGGAAATGGGGATTATACAGCCCGGGGAAGAAGCGGTAGGCGTCAACAAGGTGCTGAACGCCGCCGCGCTTACTTACATCGCGGCATTCATTGCCGCACTGGGCAATTTGCTCTGGTTAATGTCACTGCGCGACCGGCGCTGACCGATCGAGCAACATTAAAATGGACCACGCCCTCACTTTACCTGCTCGACGAATTTCCGATTTGTTATCGTCGGGTCTGCAGGCGCGTGTTAAGTCTAAGCGCCAGGCGATGGATCAGCAAAGAAGCGACCCAGACCAGGAGTTGGTAACGCGAACCCAAGCGGGCGAGGCCAGCGCGTTCGACGATCTCGTGGTCAAGTATACACCGCGTCTCTACGGGCTGGTCTACAACATGACGTCCAACCACGAGGACACGAATGACCTTTTACAGGACATTTTCGCCAAAGCCTACAAAGCGATTCGCGGGTTCCGCGGCAAATCCTCCTTTTACACCTGGATCCATTCCATCGCCGTGAACATGACCCTGAATTTCCTCAAAAAACGCGGACGCCGATTTCAACTGAGCCTGGATGATGTCGACGCGAGCATCCAAAACGACAAGGAATTCATGGAAGCCACGGCCACGAGTAGTCCCGTGCGGGAAGCCGACCTCTCGGAGCTGCAGCGGAGATTGAACGAGGCCATGATGAAATTGTCTGATGATCACAGAGCAGTCGTCACTATGTTCCATATCCAAGGGATGCCCCACGCTGAAATCAGTAAAATCTTGCGTGTCTCGGAAGGAACGGTACGTTCGAGGCTCTTTTACGCGAACCGGCAGTTGCAAAATTACCTGGACGAATTTCGGAAAAATCCTGTCTCGTAACGGCGCAAAAAAATGGACGAGTTTAACGATAACGAAATCGCGAGGCTGCTTCGGCTGAAGCGATACGAGCAACCGCCTCCCGCTTATTTCGAAAACTTCCTTCACGAATTCCATCGCCGGCAACGTGATGAATTGCTGCGCCAGCCGCTTTGGCGCATCTGCCTGGAACGCGCACACAATTTCATGTTGCAGCTGGATATGCGATCGCTGGCCTCGTATCCCACTGCGGTCGCGGCAATGCTTGTTTGCGCAGCTATCTTCTCATTAAAGGTTTATCAGCAGCCCGAGACGGCTCGCGTCGCTACTCAGAATCCACTCACTTTATCGATGCCGGTAAATGCCGAACAAGAATGGAATCTTGCATCTCCGGTCTCCACGCAGATTTTCAGGACGCAGCCGCTTCGCAGTTTTCGTGAAAGCGCCCAGACTCACCGAGCCGCACCACCACGCTACGTGCTCGACAGCGTCCCCGTGAGTTATGAGCCCACTTTCAGGTTCTAACCGCCGCGCGGTCATCGCATTCGCGCTGGTTTTTTGTTCAGGCGCGAGCTTGCTTTTCGCTCAGGAGCAATCCGCCACCGCGACGATCAGCCACCAGGTCCGAGAGCTTTTCGACCGGACCGCCAAAGCGGTGGTTAAGATTCACGGCGTAGATAAGCACAGCGAGATTTGCGGCACCGGATTTTTCGTTGACCCCACGGGAACACTTTACACTGCGTACACCGTCGGAGGCGAAGCCGGCAATTTCACAGTCGAATTCGAAGGCAAGAAATGTCCGGCGCGCCAACTCGTGGCAGACATCCGCAGTGGGACAGCCATCTTGAAAGTGGACGAGACCACGCCGGCGCTACCAATTGGTAAATCCGAGGAACTTGAAATGGCGGCTCCTGTCATATCGATCGGTTATCCTCTGGATCTACCGAAGACACCGAACTTCGGCATGATCGCTGGGTTCGACCGGAAATGTCTCGGACGCTATTTCTCCACCATCCATTTACGGGTGAACGTTCCGACCCAGCGCGGCGAGGCTGGTGCTCCGCTGTTGAACATGAAAGGGGAAGTGGTTGGGATCGTCGTTAGCGGTCTCGGAAATAATTCCGCCTGTTACGCTGTGCCGATCGAGGCTGCAGAGAAAATTCGCAGCGACTTTGTTCGCTTCGGCGAGGCGCGACACGGCTGGATCGGGGTGAACAATGTTTCGCCCGCGTCGCGACAAGTCGAGGGCTCGCGAGCGATGGTCACACAGGTGGCGGAGGACGCACCGGCAGCACGCTCGGGGCTTAAAGAAGGCGACGTGCTGCTACAGGTCGGGAAGAAAAAAATAAGCGATCCCGAGGATGTATTTGACGCTTCGTTCTACATTACTGCTGGAGACACCGTCCCGATCACCGTGATGCGCGGAGATCAAAGAATCACGTTCGAAGTACAAGCGACGATGCATCCAGCCAGCAAGACCGGTGTGTTGCTCGCTTCGCCGGGAACAATCCCTGGCGTAATCCCCATGTCGCTCGACGACGACGCGTCGCCTTCGCCATAAATAGCACATGGCCTGTGTGGTGGCGCAAAACAGGACGCGGAAGTCCGGTCACAACATTTTTCTGAACTCGGCCTCGTCGATGATTTTTACGCCGAGCTCTTTTGCTTTGTCGAATTTGCTGCCGGGTTCGGCGCCGGCAAGGACGTAATCGGTTTTTTTGCTTACGCTGCCTGTGACGTGACCGCCGAGCGCTTCGATTTTTTCCGTGGCTTCTTCACGCGTCATTGATGGCAACGTGCCAGTCAGGACAAACATTTTTCCCGCCAGCGGCAGTTCGGCTGCTTTTGTCGCCGAGATTTTTTCGCTCTTCGGCTCAATGCCGAGTTCTTTTAATCGCCGTAGAATCTTTTTGCCAGTCGGCGACGCGAAGAAATGGAGGACACTCTGCGCGACTATGGGACCGACTTCCGTTACGATACCGTCCTTGCCTGCCTTGCTCTTCGACGGTTTCGCAAATCCCGATTTGACTAATCGTTCGGCAATTTCTTTAGCAGATTTCTTGTCGTCGCGCTTTTCATGATAGTCCACGACGTCGCGAAGCAATTGCGAATTAGAAATGTCCTGGATCGTGTCATGAAATCGGGCGAGCTGCGTTGCTGTCGTCTTGCCTACTTCCGGAATCGCCAGCGCAAACAGCCAGCGCGATAACGGCAAGGTTCGCGCACGCTCGATCGCGTTGATCGCCTTAGTCGCGTTTTTCTCGCCGAACACGCGCGGCGCTTCCTCTGTCCCAAGATTCAGTTTCGCGAGCTGTTCGACCTTTAAGTCGAAAAGATCCAGCGGTTCACGCACGAAGCCGCGCTCAACAAGTTTGTCTGCGACAATTCCGCCGATGCTCTCGATATCGAGCGCGCCGCGCGCGGCGAAGAATTCCACGCGCCGCGTCGTCTGCGCCGGGCAATACAGATTTTCGCAGCGCCACGCGACAAATTCAGGGTCGCGCCGGATGGAACCGCCACATACAGGACATTTTCCGTGAATGTGTTTTGCGAAATCGAACGGCTTCGTGTCTCGTGGCCGCTTGGATTTCACAACTTCAACCACTGCAGGAATGACTTCGCCCGCCTTTTCGATCACCACGGTGTCGCCGACGCGAATGTCTTTGCGTTTGATTTCGTCCTCGTTGTGCAACGTGGCGCGGGCCACGGTGCTTCCGCTGACCAGAACAGGTTCCAGCACCGCGACAGGCGTGAGGATTCCCG
>DATDAJ010000208.1:0-4397 GCA_036525475.1 Candidatus Udaeobacter sp. | reverse complement strand
TGCAGCGTGCGCGACATGGCTGACCAAAAAGCGCTTGGCAAGATGGGAATGCTGGGGCCTCTGGCAAAAGAAAGGCCGCACATGGTTTTCGGGTTCCTCGGCTGTATGGCCCAGGCGCGCGGCGCCTCGCTGCTGAAGGGTTTGCCTCACGTCGATCTTGTCGTTGGCACACAAAAGTTTCACCACGTGGCCGAGTACGTGGATGAGTTAGTTGCACGGAAGAAGAATCGAACTTCAGAAAACGCCGAACGCCCAACGTCCAACGCCCAACGCCCAATGGAAAGGCTGATGGATGATCTGCGATTTTCGATCGTTGACGTCGAGGAGGAAGCCGGTTCGCAATCGACCATTCGCGCCCAGCAACTGATGCCCAGGCAGGCGACGGCTTTTGCCTCGATCATGCAAGGATGCAACATGCACTGCACTTTCTGCATCGTTCCGCAGACGCGTGGAGCGGAACGCAGCCGGTCCATCGGCGAGATCGTGGCCGAAGTGCGCGATCTGGTTTCGCGCGGCGTCAAAGAAGTCACGCTACTGGGGCAAATCGTTAATCTTTACGGTCGTCATGAATTTCCGAAGATCGACAATAAGTCCCCATTCGTGCAGTTGCTCGAATCGGTTCATGAGGTCGAAGGCCTTGAGCGACTTCGTTTCACTTCTCCTCATCCGATCGGCTTCCGCGACGACTTGGTCGACGCAATCTCCCGATTGCCAAAACTAGCCGAGCACGTTCATCTGCCGTTGCAATCTGGCTCGAACAAGATTCTCAAAGCGATGCACCGCGCGTACACCGCAGAGAAGTATTTGGATCTCGTCCAGCGCATCCGACGGGCGCGCGATGGCATTGCGATTACCACCGATATCATCGTCGGCTTTCCCGGCGAAATGGACGACGACTACCGGCGGACACGCGATTTGGTTGAGGAAATCCAATTCGATAACGCCTTTGTGTTTCGCTATTCACCGCGGCGCGATACTCCCGCCGCGAAAATGCCGGATCAAATCGACGAACACGTCAAAGAAGAGCGTAATCACGATTTGCTCGAGGTGGTAAACAAATCGAATCGCCGGATTCTTGAACGCCTGGTTGGAAGCCAGGTAGAAGTGCTTTGCGAAGGCCGCAGCAAAACAAATTGCGCACGCCTGATGGGCCGAACCCGCACAAACAAGATTGCTGTATTTCCGCCTTCGCCGAAACAACGGCCAACAGGTGAAAGCGAGGAACTTGTTGGGGAGCTTGTGAATCTGCGAATCGAGCGCGCCAACGGGTTCAGCCTCTACGGGATGCCTCTGCTGGAGTAGCGCATTTTCAATCGCAAGTTGAAAACTTGCGCCACCGTATCCAAACTCACACGCGATCAGTGTAGTTCGACGCATGATTTACCATCTCTCTTTGCACACAGCAGGAATAATCGCCGGCGCGTTTCTCGTAGTAGTCGGTGTGCTCGGATTGATGAAACCGGACTTCGCGCAAGTTATGAAGCAGTTTCCACGCTCTCGAGTTGCCGGAATTGTGCTACTCACCATTTGCCTGGCTTGGACCATGTGGTTGCTCGCCACCATCCAGATGGGCGAATTCGCCAGCTTCCGTCGTCCGCTCTTGATCGCTTTGCCAATCGGTTACGTGCTCGCGCTGTTTTTTGTGGATGAATTCCTCGCGGTACGCGCTCTCGGGATTCTCTGTTTGCTCGTGGCGGAACCGCTTCTTGACGCGGCCTTTTTGCGCCACGAGACGAGCCGCTTGCTCGTGACGGTGTTTGCTTACTTGCTGATTATCGCCGGCTTGTTCTGGGTGGCGATTCCGTACGTCCTTCGCGATCAAATTAATTGGAGCGCGCGCAGTGTTTTTCGCTGGCGCTGCCTGCATGCTATTGTGCTGGTTTACGGCTGCGTAATTCTCAGGTTCACGTTTACGCAATACTAGATCCTCCTGTAGCCACCGGCCTGTGGCCGGTTGACGAAAGCACGGTGTGCGCGAAAAAGACGGCCCATGGGGCCGTGGCTACAGTAAATTGCATGAACCGCATTCTGGTGATCCGCGGCGGCGCAATCGGCGATTTCATTCTCACTTTGCCTGCACTCAAAGCGCTTCGTGACGCGCGGCCGCAGGCGCACATCGAGATTCTCGGCTACAAGCACATTGCAGTGCTTGCGGAAAAGCGGTTCTATGCGCAAGCGGTGCATTCGATCGAATACGGACTGCTCGCCAGATTTTTCGCGCGCAACTCGGAATTGCCTGCGGAATTGGCCGATTATTTCGCGAGCTTCGATGTGATCGTCAGTTATCTCTACGACCCCGACCTGATATTCGAAACAAATCTTCGTCGATGTGGCGTCCAAAATCTGATTTGCGGACCAGCAAAGATCGTTGAAAACGCCGGCCACGCGACGCGGCAGCTTGCGCGGCCGATCGAGGAACTGGGAATCAATGTTGTCGATTTTGCCGAGAGAATTTTTCCTTCGATAGAAGATCGGGAGTTTGCCTGCGAATTTCTCGCGTCGGTATCGCCACCGATTATCGCAATACATCCGGGAAGCGGCAGCCGCGAAAAGAACTGGCCACTGGAAAACTGGATTGGCTTGTTTTCGCCAGGCAGTCGTCTCGCACACTTGGAACGCCTGCTGGTGATCTCAGGCGAGGCAGACGAAGCTCAGACCGACCGATTGGAACGCGAATGGAAAAACCGCGGCGTCCGTTTCGTCAGGAATCTGCCGCTGCCTCGCCTCGCCGCCGTGCTTGAGCGCTCGGTATTTATCGGTCACGACAGTGGAATTTCGCATCTGGCTGCGGCCGCCGGGGCAAATTGCATTCTCCTCTTCGGTCAGACGGACCCAGAAGTTTGGGCGCCAAAGAACGAGAACGTGCGAGTTCTCAGGCCGCCGAGCGAGAAACTTGATGATCTCCAAATCGACACGGTTAAAGCAGCTCTCGCCGCCGCACTGTAGCTGTTAAACCGCGAAGGTCGCCAGGTAGGGCGGGCAGTCCTGTGCACGCCGTTGCATTTTACAATTCACGCGAGCGGCGCGCACGGAGTGACGCGCCCTACCAAAACAGACTTGCTGCGATACTAGATTCGGGGACCGGGTTTGCCACTTAGTCGCTATAGCCGCGGGGAAATTTCTGATGCCATTTCCAAGCGCTCTCGATAATTGCGTCGAGGGATTGGAATTGCGGTTGCCAGCCAAGTTCCTTCTTGATTCTCGTCGAGGACGCGATGAGGCGGGGCGGGTCGCCGGGTCTGCGTGGTTTTTCAATCGTCTCGATTTTTCGTCCAGTGATTTTACGGCACGATTCGATGACTTCTCGAACGCTTGAACCGCCACCTGTGCCGAGGTTGTAACAGCCGCTGGCGAATTCGCCGAGTGCCAAAATATGCGCGTTGGCGAGATCGAGGATGTGAATGTAATCGCGAATACACGTTCCATCCGGCGTGTCGTAGTCGGTGCCGTAAATTTCGACGTTCGGTTTTTCACCGAGCGCCACCTGCAGCACAGCCGGAATCAGATGCGTCTCCGGTCGATGGTCCTCGCCGAATTTCTCGGTTGCGCCAGAGGCATTGAAGTACCTCAGACAAACAAATTTCACTTCATGAATTTCATCGTACCAGCGCAGAATTTTTTCAAACGCGAGTTTGGATTCGCCGTAGGGACTGATAGGACGCGGCTGCGCCGTTTCGTCGATTGGCAGGCGATCGGGCGGACCAAAAAGGGCGCATGTCGAGGAAAAGATGATCCGCCGCACACCAGTCGCGACCATGGCATCAAGCAGATTCAATCCATTGCAAATGTTGTTTCGAAAATATTTCGACGGGTTCTGCATTGACTCGCCAACCAGCGCGTTGGCGGCGAAATGCATCACGGCGTCCGGGCGATGAGTGGAAAGGGCAGCCTCGATCTGCTCGTGATCCGCAAGCTCGCCTTCAATGAAATGCGTCCGGGAATCAACGGCGCTTCGATGGCCTTCACTTAAGTTGTCGAAAATGGCAACTTCATGCCCCTCATTCAGCAAGAGCTCGGAGCAAACGCTCCCGATATAGCCCGCGCCGCCAACCACAAAGATTTTCATTGGCGGGGAAAATGCAGCGTGATTAGCGCTAAATCAAAGGTAACTCACCACGTAGCGCTTTCTTCGCGCGCGTCTGCTTGTCTTCTCGCTAATTTGAAGCCGGAGTGCGCCGGGGAGTATTTTGCGCGACGGTTTTGCTCTTCTTCTTTTCGAGAGCTGCGACCATCTTGCGAACGCAATTGTGTTTGCGACGCGGTGCAAGAACTTTCAAACTTTCTTCCTCCGAACCCCATTGCAAAATGTCGATGTCGACATATCGGACACCCCAGTCTCTTACCTGCGACCGGCTGCCCTTATAAAGATCGATGGTGTCGGTGCCGACCAAAGCGTT
>DATDAJ010000207.1:0-2990 GCA_036525475.1 Candidatus Udaeobacter sp. | reverse complement strand
GTTTGCGCAATTCATTTTCGCCCTTGTTCCGCTTGCGCTCGGCCAATTGCTCATGAAGCACGATGCGTTCTTTCAATTTGCGGCTAGCAGTCCAGAGCGCCCGCTCCAACGCTTCGGTGTGTTGCCCGCCAAGGCTCTGCGGCGAAAACCGATGACCGACAAAACATTGGAAGAGTGCGAGTTCGCCCTCCTTAACCTCGTAGAGCGGTCCGTCGCATTCCGGACACGTGACGGGGATTTGGTTGCCGGGGGTTCGCCTGATGCTTGATCGGTAGCTGTCTCATCCTCCACAGCGTTTCCGTTTGACGATTCTGTGAGGTTGGCAGCCTTACCGTTCGCCAGTTGAACCAGAACGTCGGCAATCTCGCGGACCGGTAGGCAAAAATCGACATCGACCATATTCAGGGCGTTGCGTGGCATGTCGGGCGTAACTGCTTCTTCAGGGTTCTGCACAATGGCGACGCCGCCGCGGGCTTTGATGGCATAAAGGCCAGCTGTGCCGTCGTCGCGTCCGCCGGTCAGCAACACGCCAACTACCTTCGCCCGGTGCTCGCGCGCAGCGCTGCGAAACAGCACATCGATCGCCGGTCGATGACCGTTCTCTCGCGGGCCGCGCGTTAAGACAGTCACGTGGTCTTTAATCGACAGATGGCAGTTCGCCGCGGCGCAGTAGATATGGCCGCGTTTATATTCTTTGCCGTGCTCGGCAATCACAGCAGGAAGATTTCCGCAGTCACTCAAGATTTCCGGCAACATGGTTTCGCTGCCGATGTGCATCACGACAAAAATCGAAGCATCGAGATCTTCAGGCAGATATTTGGTGAGTTCACAAAGCGTTTGTACGCCGCCGGAAGACGTCCCAACGACAATGATGTTGCGTTTAATCATTTGATGAAGCCGCCTTCAAAAGTGAATCGCAGCTATATCACTAAACGGGTGGATCGACTTCTCCGAAGGCAATGCCTAACCATCGCCGAAAGCGCGGATATCAGGCGGCAAAGCCGCAGGCGATTAGGCAACGCGTTGAGGACAATGCGTTCCACCACTCACAATCGCGGCTTGTGTGATGCGCAGGCGCAACTAACATAAAAAGGGCGCATGGCCGCAAAGCGAAAAGCGATATCGAGAGCAGCCTCCTCGCGAATAAAAACGAGCGGCAGAAAATTGTCGCAATCAAAATTACCCAAGTCGAAAGCGAGACCAGAACCCGCCAAGGCAAACACCGCCTGCCCAATTGTAGGCATCGGCGGATCAGCCGGTGGATTCGAAGCGGCAATGGATCTTTTGCGCCATCTCCCGCCGAAAACAGGCATGGCGTTTGTAATCGTGCAGCATCTCGATCCGCATCATGGCAGCAGGCTTCCTAGTCTGCTCGGCAAAGCCACATCGATGCCAGTGACCGAGGTTACAGGAACGATCACGCCACAGCCAAACGCCGTTTATGTGCAGCCGCCTAACAAGTGCGTCATTGCCAAGAATGGCAAGCTCACATTGGTCAGCCGTACAGAGAGACTCAACGTCGCGATCGACCACTTTTTTGAATCGCTCGCTGAAGAATGCGGCTCGCGCGGAATCGGCATCGTGCTTTCCGGGACCGGCAGTGACGGCACCGCCGGCCTGCGCGCGATCAAAGCAGCTGGCGGTTTGACCTTCGCGCAAAGTGAAGAGAGCGCAAAATTCGATGCCATGCCTCGCAGCGCGATTCGCTCCGGCTTTGTGGACGTTGCTTTGCCGCCAGACGCAATCGCGCGCGAAATCTGGCGCATTGCCGACCATCCGTATCTACGGCGACCTCTCATCGACGCAGAGGAAGCCGAAAAAGAAGCTTATCGCCAGGCGGACGATCTGGGTCGGGTTTTCCTTTCTCTGAAAAAACAGGTGGGTGTCGATTTCAGCGGTTACAAGGAAAGTACGCTGATTCGACGGATCCACCGGCGAATGGCGCTGCATCGGATCGATACGCTGAAACGCTACGCGCGGTACTTGCGCGATGACAAAAAGGAAATCGAAGCGCTTTTTGACGATCTGCTCATTAACGTGACGCGGTTTTTTCGGGATGAAAAGGTGTTCCGCGCATTAAAGAAACGCTTCCTGCCGGCGCTGCTCAAAAAGAAAAGCAAAGCTCGACAACGAGAATTGCGCGTCTGGATACCTGGTTGCGCTACAGGCGAAGAGGTTTATTCGCTCGCCATTTGTATCCTCGAAGCTCTCGGTGGCCAGGCCTCGAAATGGCGGATTCAGATTTTCGGCACCGACTTGAGCGAGTCAGTCGTCGAGCATGCACGGCTGGGAATTTACTCGAGCGCGATCGAGAAGGATGTTTCGCAGGCGCGACGGAAACATTTTTTTGTTAAACGCGACGGCGGTTACCAAATCCATCGCAACGTGCGCGATATCTGCACCTTCGCGCGACAAAACATCGCGGCCGATCCGCCATTCTCGCGTCTCGATATGATCAGCTGCCGCAACGTTCTGATTTATCTCAGCCCGGAACTGCACAAGCGCTGCATCCCCCACTTTCACTACGCTCTCAATCCGGGCGGCTTGTTGATTCTTGGGCCCGCCGAATCGGTGGGTCTGTATGACGAGCTTTTTAAACTCGTGGACAAGAAGAACAAAATTTACACCAAGGAAGTCACAACTACGCCGCGACCGGTCGAGTTCATTCCGCAGCGCGGTCTTAAGCTCGCCCAGTTTGGCGCAAGATCGACGGCGAGCACTGGCGCAAATTTCGATGCCGATCTTTTGAAGATGGCGGATCGCATTATCCTCAGCACGTACGCGCCGGCGGCAGTCGTGGTTGACGATAAGATGCAAGTGCTCCAGTTCCGTGGCCGCACCGACCTGTTTCTCGAACACATGCCCGGCCCGGCATCGTTCGGTCTAATGCAACTAGCGCGCACGAGTTTGGTGCCGGATCTGCGCGCAACGATTCGGCGCTCGATCAAAACGGGCAAACCTGCCCGCGCAGACCGGGCGAAAGTTATGCT
>DATDAJ010000206.1:0-6562 GCA_036525475.1 Candidatus Udaeobacter sp. | reverse complement strand
GCGAAGATCGAATACAGCAAACGCTGGGGTAGCGTACGCGTCACAGGCGGTGGACAGATCGTTGGCGCAGGCGGATTTAGGGTTTCACCCAGCATCGGCTTACAAGTATTCTGGCGAACGTGGAGCGTGTAAAGGGTTGGTGGCAAATTACCGGTTGGATCTGGAGGGGCGAGAGCGTCGGAACAACCCGATGTGGTTGCCTCTCCCTTACCAAGGGAGAGGGGGAGGATGAGGGTTCGTTCGGCACGTTGTGCCGCCGCAGTCGAAATCCCTCACCTCAGTCCGCTCCCCTTACAAAAGGGGAGAGGCGACAGACACAACCGGAGTGTGTCGTCACGTGCACGATGTGATGAGCATGGAAAAGAAACTCCACATCACTTTAGTTCGCCGCGGTTATTCGCGGAGCGGTGGCGCTGAGGCGTACTTGAAACGCCTTGCAGATGGTATCGTAAAAGCCGGCCACGAGATCCAGCTTGTGACCACGAATGAATGGCCCGAGGAGCAATGGCCATTTGGGTCGATAAAACGCCTGGTCGGGACGACGGTAATCGGGTTTGCAGACGAGCTTGAACAAGTGCGACCGCAGCTGCAGTGCGATGTTTTGTTTAGTCTCGAGCGCGTCTGGAATTGCGATGTCTACCGGGCAGGGGACGGAGTTCACCGCGCGTGGCTTGCGCGCAGGAGAAAATTCGAGGTCCCATTGAAGCAATTTGTCCGCGGCGCCAGCCGGAAGCATCGCGATTTGTTACAACTGGAGGAATCGCTTTTCGAGAAGCGGAAGGCTGGGCGGGTGATCGCCGCTTCGCAAATGGTCGTGAACGAGATCACCGATCTTTACCGTTACCCGGCGGACAAGATCGATCTCGTGCGTAACGGGGCTCCGCTCGACAAATTCAGGTTCGATCCCGGGCTTCGCGAAAAATCTCGCGCGGAGTTGAAACTCAAGCAGAACCAAATTGCGCTGTTGTTTGCAGGTTCGGGCTGGGAGCGCAAAGGCTTGCTGTTCGCAATCGAAGCGATGGCGCTCTGCAAAAATCGAAAAATGCGGCTGCTGGTCGCAGGCCGGGGAGAAGCAGGGCCTTATAAAACGATGCGCCTGCGCTTCTGGCGCGAGGATCCTGTGCAATTTCTCGGCGAAGTTGCAGACCTTGTGCCGGTCTACGCGGCCGCGGACATCTTCATTTTACCCACAATTTACGACCCCTTTTCGAATGCTTGCCTCGAAGCGCTGGCTAGCGGGTTACCAGTAATCACAACGCGTTCCAACGGGTTCAGCGAAATCCTCGAAGACGGAGTGCACGGATCGATTCTCGACAACCCAGCAAACCTGATCGGCTTGCGCGACGCTATTCGATTTTGGACAGATTCCTCACGGCGCGACGCTGCGCGTTCGGCGAACATCGAACGCGCATCGCAGTTCGATATTTCAAAGAATGTCGCGCAAACGCTTGAGATTTTGACACGCGTATCCGGGTAGCGCACGCGTCCTCCAAGGAACGACGGCTTGGGCAGCGGTGGATTCGGAATTGACGGCTGGGAAGCCGTCACTCCTTGTTACGCGGATGGCTACCCAGCCAGCGCGGCATCCGCGTCCGGGAAAATCTGAAAGACCTGATCAAGTCGCGAGATTTCGAAGATCGAGCGCACGGTTTCCTGCAATCCGGCCAGCATGAATTTGCCTCCGTAGCCTTCCACCTTTTGCATCGCTTGAATCAAGGCAGCGAGCCCCGCGCTGTCGATGTAGCTCACCTCGGAAAGATCGACCACCAACCGCTCGGGTTTCTTGTCGATTTCGTCGCTGAGCGTTGCCGTGACCGTCGGGGATACGTGCAAATCGATTTCGCCCTTGAGCGGCACAACGTTGGAACGGCTCTGACGTGGCGTGATATCTGATGAGGCTGGGTCTTTTTTCATTTTACCGTGCAATTCGTTAACGGATCACCATCCGAGTGTGTCCATAATTGTTTCCACGTTCGCGAGATCATCAATCAGAAAATCCGGCTGATGCTTTGCAAGCTCATCCCGGCCCCATCTTCCGGTTGCTACCGCGATCGTCCGCGCGCCGAGGGCTTTGCCGCACGCGATGTCGCGCGGGGTGTCGCCAATGACATCGATCTCGGACGTGGCGAACTCCCGTCCGTGCTTCTCCTTCGCGCGGGCGCGAGCGAATCGGCCGAGCTCGTTTCGGTCGCGGTGATCATCGGCAAATGCGCCGAATTCGAAGAAATGCCAGACGCCGTAGTGCTCGAGTTTTAGTCGCGCACCCCGGGACACATTACCCGTGAGAAGCGCCAGCACGACGTGCGGCCGCGATTTCAGCCGTTCAAGTAACTCCAGCACTCCGGGAAGCAGTTTGCCTTTTCGGCGTGGCAACTCCAGCGAAAGGAAATGCACGTAGCTGTCGAGGAATCCGCTTACGTTTTCGTTAATCACAGGAACTTTATGCTTGTTCAGAATACTCAGCACGATGCCCGAGTCGGTCATGCCCGCGATCTCGATGTCGCGCAGATCGTCATCGATTCCGAACCGCTCTTTAAATGCAAGTTTCAGCGCGTGGACGCCCGCGCCGCCCGAGTGGATCAACGTGCCGTCGATGTCGAAAAGCAACAAGCGCTTTGATCGCGGTCTTGTCCCGAGCGAAGTCGAGCGATCCCGGTGAACCATGCCCGATTTTGCCACGAGATTCGAGTGCCTCAAAGCGTTGGTGCGTGCATCATTAGCACCGCAATCATACTTCCTAGAAAGACGAGCAGCACAATTCCCAGGCCGATAAGAATTCCAGTACGCACCGGGTCATTCTGCTGTTGCTGGCGCCGCAAGGGAGACGCGCTGGTGAGGTGTGGCGACCCTGCGCCAGCTTCCGCGAAATGAGCCTTGATCTCCTCAGGCTTCGGCAACGGTTTTGAACCGCAGACTTCCGACGACTGGTATCTCGCTTCGGCAGCGCCAAACCGAATCCGATCATCAAACCGAAGCACGGCTTCTGTCACAGGCTTGCCATTGACGCGCGTGCCATTGGTCGAATCGAGATCCTTCAATCGATACATATCGCTCTCCAAGAGCAACTGCGCGTGATGCGTCGAGATAGACGGATCGTTGACGACGATGGTGTTATCCGGTCCGCGGCCGATCGTGATCGCCTCGTCCACGAGTTCATGTGCAACGCCTGAAATGATCAGCTTTGGCATGATGACAACGTCACAGCGTATCGATTCAGGCGCTGGTGTCGAGGCGTCAGCACACTATAGAGGTTTTCCTTGTTCCGCTCCCGCCCATAAAGGCGCACGGTGGATTGGCTCGAAGTTGCGGCGAATAGGTTTGACAGCTCAGCGGGATTTTCTTCAAACTCGCGTCGCCAAACGGATCTGAATCAGGCGGAGGCCAGTCTGCCCCGCTCGGTTCTTCGCCTCTTCCGGACCCGCCATTCAGAAATGTAACTGAGCGGGGAGAGAAAGGTAGAACCATGAATCCATTCATTCAGCTTACACAGAGATATCCGATTTTGTTCGTAACGCTGTTGCTCGCTTGTTTTGGGCTTTTGCCTGTAACGCAAGCTGTTGTCCCACCGCCTGACGGGGGCTATCCGGGTGGCAACACGGCCGAAGGACAAACCGCACTCTTCAGTCTTACGACCGGCAGTTTCAATACGGCGGTAGGTTTTTACTCGCTCCGGAGCAACACAGAAGGCCAATTCAACACTGGTCTCGGCGCTGGAACGCTCTTTGCCAACACCGGACATCAAAATACAGCCACCGGCGCTGCTGCACTTTTGAACAACACCACCGGTGTTAAGAATACGGCAAATGGTGCGTTGGCACTTTTTAGCAACTTCACTGGCAACAGCAACACGGCCATCGGTGATGGTGCGCTCTTTGCCAACAGCGGGGGGTTCAACAACGCGGCTATTGGCTACAATGCGCTCTTAAGCAACACAACAGCCGGTGACAACGCTGCCATAGGCACTACCGCCCTATTCAACAATACTACCGGCGAATTCAACGTGGCTATCGGATCTCAAGCGCTATACAACAACGCAAGCGGCGATAGCAATACCGCCATCGGAGATTCGGCCGGATTCAACATTACGGGCAGCGGCAATGTCTGCATCGGCGCCGGCATCAATGGAGTTGCTGGCGAGAACAACATCACCCGTATCCGTAATGTGTATGATTCGGTGGCGACCGAGCGGGCGGTTTACGTCACTTCAGACAACAGGATTGGAACGCTAACGTCGTCGCGACGATACAAAGATGAGATCAGACCGATGGAAGAAGCCAGCAAAGCGATCCACTCGCTTAAGCCGGTCCGCTTCCGCTACAAAAAGGAGGTTGATCCAACGCGCTCTCTCTGTTTTGGCCTGATCGCCGAGGATGTGGCCAAAGTGAGTCGAGAACTCGTGACGCCGGACCGCGAAGGCAAACCACAAACGGTGCGCTACGAAGCAATCAACGCGATGTTGCTCAATGAGTTCCTCAAAGAGCATCGCAAAGTCGAAAGCCAGGAGTCCAGAATGCAACAACAGAAAGCCACAATCGCGCGCCAGCAAAAGCAAATTGATACGCTGACTGAGGGCCTGCGGAAAGTGACTGCGCACATTCAAGTGAGTGAAGCTGCACCGCAAACGGTTCTGGATAATCACTAAAACGTCACTTACGCGCCGCGCGAGCGGTGTAGATTTCAGGGAGACAACGGATCACCGGTTGTTCGAATAAAATCTCGCCCTGCTATAACCCGGAGAGCGCTTCTTTCGCGACTGTGTGCTCCCAATTGACCGCGGATGCGCGCACTCGCATAGTGGCGCTCTCATGGCCATTGAGTTGACGCGCAATTTTTGCATCATCGCGCACATCGATCACGGCAAAACGACGTTGTCCGACCGGTTACTGGAGCGCACCGGCACGATCCAGGAGCGCGAGAGGCAGGACCAGCTTCTTGATTCGATGGACCTGGAGCGCGAGCGGGGGATCACAATCAAGGCGCATCCGGTGGCGATGCGTTACACAAGCAAGTCGGGTGAGACCTATCGGCTGAATCTGCTCGATACGCCGGGGCACGTCGATTTTTCCTACGAAGTTTCGCGCAGCCTCGCTGCGTGTGAGGGCGCGGTGTTGGTCGTGGACGCGGCGCAGGGCGTGGAAGCGCAAACAGTGGCGAACGTTCATCTCGCTCACAAGCAGGGGCTCACCATTGTTCCGGTCATCAACAAGATCGACCTGCCAAATGCTGACGTTGCCGCGGTGAAACGCCAGTTGGAAGAAATCCTGGCCATCCCTGCGGAGGAAGCGATCGAAGCGAGCGCGAAAGTGGGAATTGGTATCGAGGAAATTCTCGAGGCCATCGTCACACGGGTTCCGGCGCCAGAACCGCCGGCGGACAAGACGCTGCGCGCGCTGGTGTTTGATTCGGTGTTTGATGTTTACCGCGGCGTCGTTGGGTACGTGCGTGTCGTTTCGGGAACGATGGAAGCGAGTCACGCAATCATGTTGATGAACAACAACTCGCGGTACGAGATCAAGGAGGTGGGCGTGTTTACACCGAAAATGCTTCCGCAGGAAAAGTTAAATCCCGGTGATGTCGGGTACTTCATCGCAAACATCAAGACGACTGCAGACATCAAGATCGGCGACACCATCACCGACCAGCGACACCCCGCGCGCGGGCCGCTTCCCGGTTTCCAGGAAATTCATCCAATGGTCTTCAGCGGGATTTATCCGATTAACACCGGCGACTTCGAACATTTGAAGACGGCAATCGGGAAGCTGCGCCTGAACGATTCGGCGTTTGTTTATCAACCGGAAAGCTCGGTTGCGCTGGGTTTCGGGTTTCGCTGCGGGTTCCTCGGGTTGCTTCACATGGAGATCATTCAGGAGAGGCTCCGGCGCGAGTACAACATGGACATCATAGCGACCAGCCCCAGTGTGGTGTACGAGGTGGTAACAACACGCGGCGAGAAATTCCTGATCGATAACCCGGCGCATCTTCCCAACCCGAGTCTGATCGCCGAAATCCGGGAGCCAATTGTAAGGGCGTACGTACTTTGCCCGAATGAAAACATCGGTGACATCCTGCAATTGATTCTGGAGAAGCGCGGCCAGATGGAACGCACCGAATCGCTGGACACGCGTCGCGTGATGTTGCATTGCGAACTGCCGCTCAACGAAATTCTGGTCGATTTCAATGACAAAATTAAGAGCATGACGCGCGGCTACGGTTCGATGGATTACGAGCACGCCGGTTACAGGGCGGCGAAACTGGTGAAGTTGGATCTGCTCGTTAACGGCGAACCGGTTGATGCGTTCTCTACCATCGTGCATAAGGATCGAGCCGAGGCGCGTGGACGTCAGTTGGCGGCCAAACTGAAGGAAGTAATCCCGCGTCAGCTTTATGCGGTGGCAATTCAGGCTGCGATTGGCGGGAAAATTATTGCGCGCGAGAGCGTTTCCGCTTTACGAAAAAATGTCACCGCGAAATGCTACGGCGGTGATATCACCCGCAAACGAAAATTACTGGAGAAACAAAAAGAAGGAAAAAAACGGATGAAAAGCATCGGGAAAATCAACAT
>DATDAJ010000205.1:0-4425 GCA_036525475.1 Candidatus Udaeobacter sp. | reverse complement strand
GACCAAATCATCGTAATGGACGGCGGTCACATCAAGGAGATCGGCACGCACGCCGAGCTCCTTGAAAAATCCGGCTACTATCGCCGGTTGTACGATCACCAATTCAATCGTGTTCAGGATGAACCTGCCATTGAGTCAGCCTTCGCTGTCGAGGAGCTGGTCTAGCGACCACCTTTTAGGTATTTAGTTCGTTTAACTCCTTATTCCTGCCCTTTAGGCAATGGCATTTAACATCGACCTGCACACACACTCGTTCTTTTCCGGGGACGGTGTCTCCAGTCCGGAAGACATGATCGCAGCCGCGCGCGCCAAAGGTTTGCATGGCATTGCCATCACCGATCACAACACATGCGATGCGGTCAATTACCTGCTCCAAAAAGGCTTGATGCGACTGGATGGGTTGCCGGTTGATGATTTTCTCGTTCTCCCCGGAGTGGAGGTCACGACCGCCGATGGTCATCTTCTCTGCATCGGCGCAGAGCTTCCTTACCTGAAGGGAAAACCAGCTCGCGAAGTCTGCGACATGATCCACCAGCGCGGCGGGCTCGCCATTCCTCCGCATCCGTACGATTTGTTCCGCGCAGGAATCCGATTTTCTACGCTGGAGACGCTTCCGGTGGATGCGATCGAGGTTTTTAACGCGGCAACGACGCTTCGCCGTTACAACCGGTACGCATTCAAATACGCGCAGATCCGCGGTCTGCCGATGACTGCGGCCAGCGACGCGCATCATGCCGCCGCCGTTGGCACGGCTTATACGATCATCGATACGGACGACTTTTCCGCGAAAGGAATTCTCGCGCAGATCGTAAAGAGCAACGAACTAAACCAGAAATACCAGACCCCGCGAGACAGCTTGCGCAAAACCTGGAACAACTGGTTGCGACTACGGCGGCGAAGGAAAATTCCGGAGCTTGCCGCAAAGGACCGCAGCGCGAACGGCCACTAAATTTCCCAACTTCAATTCTTAAACGCTTCTCACCCGAGTCATGCCTGCTTACATCATCGTCGAGATCGAGATCCTTGATCCCACCGGCTACGAAGAATATAAAAAGCTCGCTGGCGCCACCGTGGAGAAGTATGGCGGAAAATACATCGTGCGCGGCGGCAAAACCGAAGTGCTCGAAGGCGATTGGCAACCGAAGCGCATTGTTGTACTCGAGTTCGAATCAGCGCAGCGCGCCAAAGAATGGTTGAACTGCGAAGAATATCGCGAGCCGCGCAAGATGCGTCACCGCACCGCCAGAACAAACATGATTTTGATCGAGGGCATGTAGGCTAAGCGTAGCTCGCAGAAAAGAAATATCGTGCCCGCATAAGATTGTAGGGCGTGTGTGTCAAACGCCAATCTCTAAACCTTCAAAGCGGCTCATTGACTGCTTTCGCGCTTCCCGCTTTCCCGCGCTGGATTTCCGACGACGATGCTTCGAGGGTTTACGTCCTTCATCGCAACTGCTCGCGCACCAACAATTGCTCCCTCGCCAATCGTGACACCCGGGCCCACGAACGCATCCGCACAAATCCACGCGTCGGAGCCAATCACAATCGGCGGACGCAGCAGCGGAAAATCCGGCTTCGTATGATCGTGTGTTCCCGCGCAAAGATGCGCGCGATGCGAGATCGTGACGCGCGACCCCAGCGTCACGCGGCCAAGATTATAAACAAAAACGTGCTCGCTGATCGCGCTTTCATCTCCAGCCTCGAGATTCCACGGGAAATAAATCGTCGCCGATGGATAGACATGCACACTTCGGCCAATCTTTGCTCCGAAACAGCGAAGCAGAAATCGTCGCCAACCGAAACAAGGCCTGGGACTGAACCGGAAAAGCGGCTGTGCGAACGTCCACAGGACACGGCGAGTCATCTCGCCCGGTGAGTATTTTCTGGCCCGCCGATTTTCTTTAATGTCCAGCATGCGATTAGCAGAAATCAGAGATCGAAAGTCGAATGTCGGATGACATTATCTATCGGGAGGAACTTTGGAACGCACAAACGCGCTGTCATGTTGAGCGAAGCGAAACATCTCTAATTTATCTCCCCGCGGCCCACTGATGGAGAATCAATCCGAGATTCTTCGCTTCGCTCAGAATGACAGCATGAGATAGCGTGCGATTCGTTGTCTGATACGTCCAAAACATATTTCCATCCCGATTTCAGACTTCCGACTTCTGATCTCCGACGGCAGCATCAGTCAAGCCTGATCGTCTCCGGCGGTGCTGCGCTGCCAAGCATCCATTCATAAACTGAGCGCATCTGTTCGCCGATTCGTGGCCAGGAGAAATTCTCGCTGACGAGATCGCGTCCACGAGCGCCCATTGCTATTCGATCGTCATCACTCATTTCGCGCAGTACTTTCAGACCGGCGGCAATTTCCTCCGGAGTCGTTCCAATGCGCAACGCTGCATTGGCCTCGAAACCTTCCGGCAGATTACACTCGGGGGTCATGACTACGGGCTTCGCATATGACCACGCTTCGAGCACCGCCATGGGAAGCCCTTCGCTCAATGACGGCAGGATAAATGCGTCGCACGTGCGATAGCATTCGCTTTTGTCGGCGCCGAATTGCGGGCCGAGGAAAACGACCGAAGTGCCAGCTGCAATGCGCTTGAGTTCGCTCTCGTACCCACCCTGATCCCATCCGGCGATTGCGAGAACCCAAGGGTCGCTGCTGCCGCATTGAGAGTTAAAAGTTTCGTTCCAGGCGCGGATCAGATTCGAGATGTTTTTCTTCGGGTGAAGCCGGCCAAGGTAGAGAAGAGTTTTTTGATTGGCCCGTTGAGTTTTCGCGTTGCTTTCGTGAAGGTCCGGCAAATCAACTCCATTGGGAATCACGCAAATCGGGTTGCGTAATCCATAACTGCGGATCGATTGCGCTTCAGCCTCCGAGAGTGCGCGCAGGCAAGCAGCGCCGCGCAAATGTTGATTTTCATAAAGAAGCGCAGCGATTCGTTTCTTCCACATTGCGTTTCGCACGGCCCATGGTTCCAACATGCCGTGCGGATGAACTACGTAGGGGCGACCCGTCTGCCGATGCCATCGTTGTGAACCGACGGAGCAATATTTCCACAAGCCATGCACCGACAAAATGTCGAGATCGGCATCGAGCATCGCGGGGACGAGCTGGTTTGAGTAGCCCCACGCGCGCAGTCCCGGACGAAATGTCTGAACAGAAAGCGGCTGCCACTCCTGCAAATCGACAGCACTCTGTTCGTCGCGGATCCCAAACACCCGCACATCCGCATTTGTGGACGCTACCGCCTTGGCGAGTCCGCGTACGCTTTGAAACAGTCCACCCGCTTTGCGGGAAACGCTGCTGACCAAAAAACCGACTCTCATCCCGCTCCGAGCAGATAAATTGCGTCGGCTCCATGGCGGCTCGCCCATTTTTCCAGCCGGGTTTCGATGTAAAAATTTGCCCACGGCCACAAGCGATCGCCGAATGGAACACCGAGGCTGTGCCGTCGCGCCTCCAGAATCCGCAACCCTGCGCGGTCGCAGGCGCCGAAGATGTTTCGTTGTGAGAACCAGGAAATCCTATATCCGCGCCGGGCTAGCTCGCTTCGCGAAGTAAGTGCACGGACAATGCGTGTGCCGAGATGATCCGTCAGTGTTGTCTGTAAAATAATTCGCCCGCCAGCTGTGAGCATCGATCTCAAATGCGGTAGTAGAATGTCCAGTCGTCCAGTATGCGCAATCAATCCCAGGCAGAGAATAAGATCAAAACGCGCGTCAGATGGCTTGAAGTTGAACACGTCCGACTGAACGAATTCAAGTTCCGCGTTCTTGATTTGCGAAGTGAGAAGGTCCTTTGCGCTCTGCAACATCGCCGGCGAAACATCGACTACGGTCGCGTGATTAAATCTGCCCGACTTGAGTAACGCGCATGTTATCTCACCCGTGCCTGCCGCGCAGTCGAGCAATCGCCCTGACGACGCGCCGCCCAATTCACACGCGAGTGCCAGACGTCGTTGGAAATTGAAGTTTGCGCCTGACGCGCGTTCCTCGAACTGGCGCTTGTGAGTCTCCGGAAGCTTGTCGAAATATAATGCTACCGGATCATTCTCTTTCATCGCGCGTAACTTGCTGTGACGAGTAACAGCGCGCGATCCATTACTCCAAATCTCTTTTGCGGAACTCCCATCGCCACACTGGCTGCGCGCTCCAAGCCTTCACCAAAACGTTCCGGCGCAAAGTTCGCTGCGATCCTGTAGCTGTTGTCGCCGAGGTGCTTTCGCTCCTGATCCGACAATGAGGCCATCTCTAACAGCCGCGTCGCCAATTCGTCCTCGTTACTTGGATCAAAAGTAAACCCGTTGCCATTCACCAGCTCTGGTGCACATCCACACCGGTTCGATACAATCACGGGTAAGCCCGATGCGATGGCTTCGTTCACAACCAGCCCCCATTGCTCGGTCGTGCTGGCAT
>DATDAJ010000204.1:0-2828 GCA_036525475.1 Candidatus Udaeobacter sp. | reverse complement strand
TGTCGCTCGGCGCCACAACGTCCGCGCCTGCTGCCGCGTGAGAGAGCGCCGTTTTCACCAAAAGTTCGACGCTTTCGTCGTTCAGAACATGAAAATGGTCGCCGTCGATTCGGGTGACACCGCAATGGCCGTGGCTCATGTATTCGCAGAGGCAAACGTCTGTAATCGCAACCAATTCCGGGCATTTCGATTTGATCGCTCGGAGCGCTTCTTGAATCACTCCATGTTCGGCGTAAGCGCCGCTTGCTTGCTCATCTTTACGCGCGGGAATTCCGAAAAGCAGGATCGCTTGCAGCCCGAGATCCTGAGCCCGACGCGCTTCATCGATGACCTCCTTCACCGGCAACTGAAAAACTCCCGGCATACTGACGACAGGCCGGCGTTGGTCCAATTTTTCGCTCACGAACAGCGGCAAAATAAAATCGTGAACGGTCAAATGCGTTTCACGGACCAGGTTCCGCAGGGCAGGGGAAGCCCGCAGGCGACGCGGTCGATGAACCAATCTTCTCACAGAGCGAGGCTAGCCGCGCGACGCGATTGTCGCAAGCCGACCGTCCTACCAAGTGTGTGACGGATGCTTGACGGCGCGGAGCGTTGGGTGTCTGCATCTTAGCCGTGGCCCGTCGCTCCGAATATTTGTTGATCGATGTCAGTAACTCGTATGCAAAACTTGCGTTCGCATCGAGAGAGCGAGTCTCCAATCCTGCGCGGATCCCTACCTCCGAGGTTTCTAGCAGTGTGGTGGAGGAGTTGTTGAGGCGCCGACAGGTAAACAAAGTCGTCGTCTCATCAGTGGTTCCGACAAAAAACTCCGCGATCTCGAAGGCCGCGCGCAACAAAGCGCAAGTGCTCTGGCTGAATTGGAAACTCAAGCTGGGTGTCACAATCGATTATCCTAAACCCCAATCGATAGGCGCGGATCGCCTGGCGAACGCCGCAGCTGTTGCCGAACTTTATGGATCGCCTGCGATCGTCGTGGACTTCGGCACAGCGGTGACGTTCGATGTGGTTTCCGAACGGCGCAGCTACATCGGCGGCGTGATTGCGCCGGGACTCGAAGCGATGACAAATTTTCTTTATCAACGCACAGCGCTGCTCCCGACGCTGTCGCTGAAAGAACCACACCGCGTCGTCGGTAAATCAACCGTTGAGGCAATGCGGTCCGGCGCCATCTTCGGTTACCGCGGATTGGTTCGGGAGATTCTGGCGCGAATCAAAGCGGAGCAGTTTTCGCGCAAAAAAGTTGCCGTCGTCGCGACTGGCGGTTTTGCGCGCCTTGTTACCAGCCAGGTGCCGGAGGTCGCGGTAATTCATCCGCACCTGACTCTCGAAGGATTGCGGATCGTAGGGAACTTGAATTAGATCGCAGACCAAGGAGTGACGTCTTCCCAGCCGTCACACGTGGAATCAACGGCTGCCCAAACCGTCGTTCCTTGTAAATGGTTTTTCCGAACCGAACAGAAAATCTTCGCGCCCAACACAATTTCGACTTGTCAGGGATGCTAAACAGGGCTTGAATCGTTGGTTCATGAAGATCTGGAAGATCGCTGCCATCGCAGCGCTGGGACTTACGGCCTTTGCGGCGGATAATGTTGCCCCGACCAAAGCGGAGTTGGAGGAGATGTACAACACCGCGTACCGCGCGTTCGACGCGGGCAAATTTCCCGAGGCGCTAAAGCAACTCGACGCCATTGATGCCCGGCAGCCCGATCTTGCCGCGTCGAAAAATCTGCGCGGCGTTATTCTCATGCGGCAGGGCAATTACGATCAGGCTGAAGCCGCATTGACCGAGGCGGCACGGATTGATCCGAAGTTTTGGAATGCGCGCTTTAACATGGCGGAGATCCCATTTCTCAAAAAAGACTGGCCAGAGGCGAGAAAGCGCTTCGAGCAATTGCTCTCCACCGGTCAGTCCGATCTGGCAAAGGAAGCTTCGCAGCTGATCCAGTACAAGATCTTGCTGACTTATCTGATGGAGGGCAAAAGCAACATGGTCGATTCCATTCTGGCCAAGCTGGAGCTTTCGCCCGATACACCCGCTGTTGATTATGTGAAGGCTGCGGTCGCGCTCCAACAGAAGAACGAAACGGAAGCGAAGGATTGGATCACCGCAGCGGAAAAGAACTATTCACCGCAGCTAAACAAGCTTTTCGTGGAATCGCTGTACGAAATCGGTTGGATGGAAAAACCATCCGGCCAACGGCGAGCTTCACTACCGCTCATGACGGCAGCTGAACGCACGGAAAAGACGAAGGCATTTGCCCGTTCGAAATTTGAGCAATCGCAGCAGGCGTTTCGCCAGCGCGATTTTGCCACGGCACTGAAGCTCGTGGACGAAGCTGACAAGGTGAATCCCAATCAACCAGCGACCTTAAATTTGCGAGGCGAAATTCTCATGCAGCAGGGGCAATTCGACAATGCCGAGACCGCTTTCAAAAAGGCGGCGAAGTTAGATCCCAAACTTCGCGATGCGCAATACAATCTCGCGCAAATTCCATTCAAAAAGAAAGAGTACGCAAAAGCGCGCGACCGTTTCGAGACGTTGTATAAACGCATACCCGGCGGCGAAAAGAACCAGGCGGCCGAGCTGATCAAGTTCAAAATTTACATGGCGCTGTTAATGGAGGGCAAAGAGAGCAGGGCGCATTCGATGATGGAGGAATTCCAATTCACTGGTGATACCCCAGCGCTCTATTACGCGCAGGCAGCATGGGAGTACAAGCACAACAATGCGCAAAAGGCCGAGGATTGGACCGGCTCCGCCAATAAGATTTACTCGCCGGCGCTCAACGGCGTTTTTGCTGATGCTTTCTATGATGTCGGGTGGT
>DATDAJ010000203.1:0-11496 GCA_036525475.1 Candidatus Udaeobacter sp. | reverse complement strand
GCCAAGGGACGTCGATCCCAGCGTAAATGAACTGCAAGGCGTTTATCTTTACGACATCGATTCCATACGCTCTGTCGCGGAACAATCGCTCGAACTCCGCCGGCAACAGGTCGCTGCGGCCGAAGCCATCATCGCCGATCATGTCACTGAGTTTATCGATTCGATCTCACGAGGATTGAATCGTCGTTCGCAGGCGCCCGAGCATTCCTCTCTTGGCGAAAATCCGCTTCGCGCTTCGGAACTGTAGGAAGGCTGACAGCTTCCCCTGCAAAGTATCGCGCGTTACATTCCTGCGATGATTGCCAAGATCACCCTCGGCACACGCGGCAGCGAGCTTGCGCGCGCACAAACGCTGCTGGTTGAGAAGGCAATTCGAAGCGCGCATCCGAACGTCGCGATCGAGACTAAAATCATTGTTACACGCGGCGATAACGCCAAAGTTGTCGATCTCGCCGCTGGTCGAAAAGGATTATTCACGGCGGAAATCGAACGAGCGCTTCTCGCCGGCGAGGTAGATGTCGCAGTCCATAGCGCGAAGGACCTGCCGAGCCAAACCAGGCGGGGAGCACAAATCGCGGCGGTTCTTCCTCGGGCGCCAACCAATGACGTGCTGATTTCCAAACACTCGGGCGGTCTCGCTTCTGTTCCCTATGGCGCGACAGTGGCTACGGGCAGCGTCCGAAGGCAGCGCCAACTGAATTGGAAACGCGCAGACCTCAAGGTCGTTGATCTTCGCGGTAACGTACCAACCCGGCTGCGCAAACTTGCTGAGAATGAGTGGGATGGGATTGTGTTAGCTCGCGCGGGACTGGAGCGTCTGGGTTTTTCGTCAACGGGAACCGAAATCGGTGTCGATGGTGGACAATTCTTTCTTGAGATTCTTCCACGCGAAACTTTTGTTCCTGCGGGTGGTCAGGGAATCATCGCTCTCCAAATCCGTGCTGATGATCAAAATACAAAGGCACTTCTCGAGTCGCTAAACCATCCCGAAACGTTGCTTTGTCTGCAGGCAGAGCGAGAATTTTTGAGTCGGCTGCACGGTGATTGCAATTTTCCAGTCGGCGTGCATGCGACGATCAGCAACGGAAAGATGAAAGTGTGCGCACAAGTCTTCGAAGGTGAATCGCCCTTGCCGCGACAAGCTGAAGTCGAGGGCGCTTCCGACGTAGGCGACCAATTAGCAGCAGAATTGTTGCGAAAAATCGAGGAAGACTGAGAGCATGAGCAAGAGCGTAAGCAAAAACGGGAAAGTTTATCTGGTTGGAGCAGGGCCAGGTGACCTCGGTCTCGTGACCTTGCGCGCAAAGGAATGCATCGAGAACGCCGATGTCATCGTTTACGATCATCTGGCAAATCCGGATGCGCTCGGCTGGGCACGGGACGATGCAGAAATCATTTACGCCGGGAAACAACCCGGCGAAAGCCGGACGCAGCAGGAAATCACTTCGCTGCTGATCGACAGAGCACGCGAAGGAAAGCAGGTCGTTCGGTTAAAAGGCGGCGATCCATTCGTGTTTGGCCGAGGCGCAGAAGAAGCGCAGGAAATCGCCAGTGCGGGAATCCCGTTTGAAATTGTGCCTGGAATCAGTTCGGCGATCGCGGGTCCGGCCTACGCAGGAATCCCAATGACGCACCGTGGGCATAACTCGCACGTGACGTTCTTCACCGGCCACGAAGATCCAACCAAACCGGAAAGCGCAATCGATTATGCGGCGCTGGCGAAACTTGGCGGCACACAAGTGATGCTTATGGGCGTGGAGCGCCTCGGAGCCGTTACAAGTGAAATGCTGAAGCACGGCGTGCGCGGCGATTTGCCGGTGGCGCTGGTTCGTAGGGCCACGACGGGCCAACAGGAAACGCTTACAGGCACGCTTTCGGATATTGCTCAAAAAGTTGCGGCGAAGAATTTTGAAGCGCCGGCAGTGGCGGTGTTTGGAGATGTCGTGACGTTGCGCGACACGCTAAACTGGTACGAGAAGCGCCCGCTCCTCGGAAAAAGAATTGTGGTCACGCGAACGCGAAAGCAGGCGAGCGTGTTAAGCAACAAACTCCGAGCCCTTGGGGCGCACGTCATCGAACTGCCCACGATTCGGATCGAGCCGCCGAGCAACTTGCGCGAGTTCGCCGAGCTCGTGCAGGACGCGCACGTCTACGATTGGATTGTGTTCACAAGCGCGAACGGCGTCGACGCGTTCTTTGATATTTTCTTCAAGCTTTACGATGACGCCCGTGAAATCGGCGGAGCGCGCATCGCTGCGATTGGACCGGCCACAGCGCAACGTGTGAAAGATTTTCACCTGCATGTCGATCTTCAGCCAGAAGAATTCGTCGCCGAAGCAGTATTGCGCGAATTCAAGAAACAGGGAAGCGTCGAAAACGAGCGCATCCTTGTAGTGCGCGCGGAGAAGGCGCGCGACGTTTTGCCCAAAGAACTCTCGGCCGCAGGAGCAATCGTGGACGAAGCGTTCGCGTACCGGACTGTTCCCGAGACACGCCACACCAGCGGCGCGCAGCGGCAACTCTCTCAGGAAGGCGCAGACCTCATCACATTCACGAGTTCGTCAACAGTCGAAAATTTCCTGGCGCTCGGCCTGCCGTGGCCGAAAGGAATGCGCATCGCCAGCATCGGCCCGATCACGTCAAAGACCGTGCGCGATCAGGGACTCAACGTCGATATTGAAGCGCGCCGTCACGATATCGAGGGCTTGGTGCGGGCGATCAGGGAGCTGTTTGCTCGTTGAACGGTAAAACAGCTACATCGTTACAACGATTGTCCGAATCTGCTCGTTGTAACTTTTGTAACTGTCTTAGGAATTGAATCGAAACTTCATTCGGGCGCGCTTGGCGTTGGCTCTCGCCTTCCGGCGATGCTTTTGCGACGGCGTCTCGAACGCGCGCAAACGGCGGACTTCCTCGAGAATGCCCTCGGAGTCCAGCTTGTTTTTCAGTCGTTTCAATGCGCGATCGACCGGTTCACCTTTGCGCACAATCACTTCTGGCATCAATAATCACTCTCCTCGCTTTAGAAAATACTGTAAGTCAGTGAGCGGGAGAGTACTCGGCGGAGACCTGCCCGTCAAATCTGCCCGAAACACCTCTTTTGACGTTGATTTCGTGTAAAGTTTTCACCCACTGGCCACCATGACTGCCAAGAGCCTCTGCAGCGCATTCGCGATTGTATTTGATCCTATTTCCAATAAAAAATCACAGGCCGCTCATCTCTTGACGTTCAATTGAGGTGGGAAGGTAAACTTCATATGCAAGACGCGCTCACTCCGATGATGCAGCAGTACCAGCGGCTGAGGAAAAGCATTCCGCCGGACACGTTCCTTCTGTTTCGGCTCGGAGATTTCTACGAGATGTTTTTCGATGACGCGAAGGAGGCTTCGGCGCTGCTGAACGTGGCGCTGACCAAGCGCAACGACGTGCCGATGTGCGGTGTGCCGTATCATGCCGCGCAGGGATACATTCGGAGGTTAATTAAGGCCGGAAGGCGCGTCGCCATTTGCGATCAGATGAGTGAGCCACAACCTGGCCGCAAGATCGTCGATCGCGAAGTCACGCAAATCATCACCGCGGGAACGGTCAGCGAATTGAGCTGGCTCGATGCGAAGCGCGCGAATTATCTCGGCGCGATCTATGCCGATGGCGATGCATTCGGTTTCGCATACGCCGATCTCAGCACCGGTGAGTTCCGACTGGCCCAGGCGCAGGATCGACAATCGCTGCACGATCAAATCGCGCGTGTTTCGCCCGCCGAATTGTTGATCAGCTCGGAACAGAAAGCGCAGACTGGTGAAATCGATCACGCTCTCGAGTACGACAGTTATGCGTTCCTGCCAGAACAGGCAATTTTCACCTTGTGCGAACATTTCAAGGTCAAATCGCTCGACGGCTTCGGGTGCGCGCAGATGCCGGCGGCAGTCGCTGCGGCCGGGGCAATCGTGCATTATTTAAAGCATCAACTGCGGCGCAAAATCGACCATCTCACTTCGTTGCGCTGCGATGCGCCGGCGGATCACGTCCTGCTCGACTCCGCCACACAAGCCAATCTTGAGCTAGTCGAATCTCGCGGCGCGCGCGACGCGAGTCTGCTGAGTGTGCTTGACCGCACTATCACTCCGATGGGCGCACGCAAATTGCGCGCGTGGATCTTGCAGCCATTGCGTGATCTCGCTGAGCTGCAAGGACGCCAGGAAATGATTGGCCAGCTTTTGCAGGAGTCGGACCTGCTAGGATCGATTCGCACGGAGTTAAAGTCGATCCGGGATATCGAGCGCGCCGCCGGGCGACTGAGTCAGGCTTCAGGGAACGCGCGTGATCTCGTCGCGTTGAAAACCTCGCTGCAGCAAATCCCCACGCTCAAGCGTGAGCTTGGCAAGTTGATTGAGCGGATTGATTTTGGTAGGGCACGACCAGAGCCTGCTCGCCGTGGCGGGGGCGCGCCGAATGTCGCCGAGGCTGGCGGGCTCGGCGATCCCGCCCTACCAGAACATCTGCAGAATGCCATTCGCGAAATGCCGTTACTCGCTGAAAGACTGACCAACGCGCTTCTGGATGATCCGCCGCTTGCGCTGAAAGAGGGCGGCATTTTTCGTGACGGTTACGATGCGGACCTCGACGCGCTGCGCCAAGCCTCGCGCGCGGGCAAAAGTTGGATCAGTGATTTACAAGAACGCGAGGTCGCAGCTACGGGCATCAAATCACTCAAAGTCCGTTACAATTCCGTTTTCGGTTACTTCATCGAAATCACAAAATCGAATCTCGCGAACGTGCCCGCGCGTTACACGCGAAAGCAAACCACCGTGGGCGGCGAACGCTTCATCACGCCGGAGTTAAAGGAGATGGAAGCAAAAGTTCTTGGCGCGGACGACCGCGCCCAAAATCTCGAGTACCAATTGTTTCAGAAATTCCGCGATGAAACCTTGCATGAGATCGAGCCAATTCAGGAGACCGCGAACGCGATCGCGGTACTCGACGTGCTCTGCGCATTGGCTGAAACCGCCCGACTGTTTCGCTATTGCCGGCCAGAGCTAAACGATTCGCTCCGGCTCGTGATTAAGGACGGGCGCCATCCGGTGCTGGATCAAAATCTTGTCGACGAAAAATTTGTGCCTAACGACACAGAGCTGGACGGCGAGAATATTCGCCTGGCCATTGTGACGGGGCCGAATATGGCCGGTAAATCGACATATATCCGCCAGGTCGCGCTGATCGTGTTGATGGCCCAGATCGGGAGCTTCGTCCCGGCGGAGAGCGTGGATGTCGGCTTAGTCGATCGCATTTTCACCAGGGTGGGCGCGAGCGACGATCTGGCCCGCGGCCAATCGACCTTCATGGTCGAAATGAACGAAACGGCTAACATCATCAACAACGCCACCGAGCGATCGTTAGTCATTCTTGACGAGATCGGCCGCGGCACATCCACTTTCGACGGCCTCTCTATCGCGTGGAGTGTGGCCGAGTTTCTCTACGACAAGATCAAAGCGCGCAGTCTGTTTGCCACGCATTATCACGAGTTGACCAAGCTCGCGGAGGACCGCAAAGGTGTTTGTAATCTGAATGTCGCCGTGCGCGAATGGAACGAGCAGATCATTTTTCTGCGCAAAATCATCGCTGGCGGCGCCGACAAAAGTTACGGCATACAGGTGGCCCGTCTCGCCGGCTTGCCTAAAGAAATCCTCGATCGCGCCAAAGAAATTCTTGCCCATTTGGAAAGTTCCAGCCGCGCTGAGACAGAACCAAAGCGGCGAGGAAGAAAGTCGCCCAAGCCGATGCCGGAATCGCAAAAGCCGCAACTAGACCTGTTATAAACGAGAGAGCTTTCGCCGACCGGCTCTAGTTGCCATCTCGCGCGGGGCTGACGCATGCATCTGCTTTTGTGATAAGCTGCTGGCAAGCATGGCGGTCAAAACCGAGAAAGAACTGAGCGAATCGCTGCGCGCGCTTTGGCTCAAGGCGGTTAGCGCCATTGAGTTGCGCAATTTCGGTTACGCGATTTCGCTCCTCCAGGAAATTCTCAAGCAGGAGCCCGAGTTTCTCACCGGTCGCCAACTGCTGCGACGTGCGGCGGTCACGAAAAGCAAATCGGCTAAGAAGAGTTTTTTCAACATCTCGACCGCGTCCATCGGCGTGATGAAAGCACAACGAAAGCTCAAAAAGGACCCTAAGCACGCGATTGAAATGCTGGAGGAAGTCTTAGAAGGGGAACCTTACAATCGCCAGGCAAATTTGCTTTTGAAGGAAGCGGCGGTGGCGGCGGGTTGGTCTGAGATCGGGGTTTTCGCGCTGCGGACCTTACTCGAAGAGAATCCGCGCGATGCGAAAGTGCTGCATGAGCTGGGGCGTTTGTATCACGATCTTGGGGACCACGAACATGAGGTGGAAATTTACAATCAACTCACCGCGATCGATCCGCTCGATGCGCAGTCGTTGCGTCTCGGCAAAGACGCTTCGGCGCGCGCTTCGATGAAGGAAGGTGGCTGGGCGCAGGCTGAAAGTTATCGCGATCTGATAAAGAATAAGGACGAAGCCATTTCACTCGAGCAACAGAGTCGGATCCGGCTCACTGGCGAGGCGCTCGATCAACAGATCGGGGAAACTTACGCGCGTCATCAGGCGGAACCTGAAAACCTGGACTTTGCGCGCCGGCTCGGGGCGCTAAGCGAGCAAAAGGAGGATCTCGAATCTGCCATTCGCTGGTATCAATATGCTGTTGATCTCGCCAAGGGCGCGGACACAGGATTGCTTCGAAAGATTTCCGATTTGAAAATCAAATGCCTCGAACACGAGATCGCTGCGTTGGAAGAATTTCTCTCCACATACAGTGCACGAGACGAAGTCTATGCGGAAAAGTCTGGGCAGCTGCGCACCGCCAAAGTTAGTCGCGCAGAAATCCTCATCGCGGATGCGCAAGAGCGGGTGAAACGGAATCCGACGGATCTACAGCTCCGGTTCGAACTCGGCGAGAACTTTTTCAATGCCGGGCGTTTTCGGGAGGCTGTGCCGGAACTGCAGCGCGCGCGACAAAATCCGCACGCCCGTTTGAAAGCGATGAACGTGCTGGGGTGCTGCTATGGCGAGCTTGGTATGCTCGATCTGGCGATGAAGCAACTGGAGGAAGCATCCCAGGAAATCTCATCGATGGACGCGATGAAGAAAGAGATCGTTTATAACCTCGGCCTAATTTACGACCAAATGGGTGATCCGGGAAAAGCCCTCGCCTGTATGAAGCAGATTTACGAAGTGGATTACGGCTACGGTGACGTGGCCCACCGCGTCGAAAGCTCGTACGAACGGAATATCTCCGGGGCATAGCGAGGTAGGGCGGGCCATCATACCAGATGGCAGGAAGCGTAATTCTTTCGCGTCCAACCAGCGCCGAGCTTTCGATTGTTAATTGAAGCTGGGATGTCCCCGGCCCGTTCAACCAAATAAAACCATGAAAACCAAAGTCCGAATTGTTTCGCAGTTGTGTATCCTTGCTCTGGCAGTGGGGGCGCTGAGCGTGGCTGGAGCGGCCAGAGCGCAAACCACGCCAACTGGCGGTGGTTCTTCATTAAGTGAAAAGGACAAGACCTTTATGAAGAAAGCCGCGAAAGGCGGGATGATGGAAGTCACGATGGGAAAAATGGCTGAACAGAATGCCCAAAGCGATGATGTAAAATCATTCGGCAAACGAATGGTCACCGATCACGGCAAAGCCAATGATGAACTCAAATCCATTGCTTCTAAAAAAGGAGTGCAACTTCCGAGCAAAGAGCGCACCGGCAAATGGACGTCAGACAAGGACTACATGGACATGATGGTCAAGGACCACGAAAAGGACCTGGCTGAATTCAAAGAGGAAGCAAGCAGTGGGAGCGATCCCGATTTGAAGAAGTTTGCGGATGATACAGCAAAAATCGTTCAAGAGCATCTCGACCTTGCGAAAGAAATCCAAGGCAAGCTGAAATAACCGAAGCGCTGACAGCTCGACGAGGGACGTTTACAGAAGCGTCACGACGTGACGCGCCCATTATCGATTCGATTCAACTGTGCATTCTGAAATAATTGTAGCCGCCGCTCTGTGAGCGGCGCACTTGGCGCGCATTTAGCAGGGCAGTTTCACGCTTCCCACGGGGAAGCGGCTACAGCATCAAGCTTCGACGGGCAGTTCCACGTCCACGGGCCGCTCTTTCTTCGCGAGCGCACGGCGCAGTTTGGAGAGCGCAATATTTTGCAACTGCCGAATGCGCTCCCTGGTGACACCAAATTTCTTGCCTACTTCCTCGAGCGTCTTGGGTTTTCCGCCGTCCAGTCCGAAACGCTGGAAGATGATCTTCTTTTCGCGGTCGTCCAGAACGTCCAACAGCCCGCCGACCTCATTACGGAGATTCTTATCACGCAACAGCTCAAACGGCGTCTGCGCCTCCTCGTCGCCGACGATTTCGCCGAACTCGGTCGAATCGTCGTCGCTGATCGGCGCGTCGAGTGAAGCCGGTCGGATCGAAACCGTCTTCAGCTGAGAAACTTTCCCGCTCGCGATGCCAATCTCGTCACCGAGCTCTTCGTCGGTTGGTTCGCGGCCGAGCTCTTCGCTCATCTGCAGCGAAACGCGACGCATCTTGGAGATTTTATCCACAAGGTGCACAGGCAACCGGATGGTTTTGCTCTGGTTCGCCAGTGCTCGCTTGATCGACTGTTTGATCCACCATGCGGCGTAAGTGCTTAGTTTCCCGCCTTTTGCCGGATCGAACCGTTCCACCGCTTTCATGAGCCCGATATTGCCTTCGGAGATCAAATCCAGCAGCGGCAGACCAAGGTTGGCATAGTCGTGGGCGATCTTGACCACCAAACGCAAGTTAGAGCGGATCATCAGCGCGCGCGCCTCGCGATCCCCCTTTTTGATCTTAGCGGCCAGCTCGATTTCCTGCTCCGGAGTCAAAAGCGGGATTTGCCCAATCTCGCGCAGGTAAATCTTAATTCCTGTATCGCTGTCTTCAGCAGCCATATAACTCTTTTTCATCGTTCATTTGGGGGAATAGGCTCGACAACTTCCCGTATACTGTATTCGCCGACGCCTTATCGATCACGCGTTCTAGCATCCGAGCAAGTAGTTAACAAGGTTAAATATTCGAATTTGTGACATCAAGTGGATGCCTATCGTTCAAATTTTTTTGTAGGGCTTTAACTGGCCCTTAAATACGCGCTTGTCTGACCGATTCTTTGAATATTTGACAATATTTTAAGGCATTCGTTGCATTTCACTTTCAAGGGATATTTGGCGCTTTTCGTTGCAGCAATTTTCTGCAACTCTGCCGCGACATGCTGGCGAAAATTTACTCCGCCGCGGTTTTCGGCGTGGACGCCTACGAGGTGGAAATCGAGGTAAACGGCGCCGGCGGCGACCCTGTCATTGTCATTGTGGGACTTCCAGACGCGGCGGTGAAAGAGAGCCGCGACCGGGTCACCACCGCGATTTCAAATAGCGGCTACTACTGGCCGCGCGGACGGACCACAATAAATCTCGCGCCCGCAGACATTAAGAAGGAGGGGCCGAGCTTCGACCTACCAATTGCGCTGGGAATGATCGCGGTGACGGAGGAACTCAACAGTTCGCCGTTCGAGAATTTTAGCTTTGTCGGCGAATTGGCGCTCGACGGTTCCGTTCGTCCCGTGAAAGGCGTGCTGCCGGTCGCACTCGAGGCGCGACGCCGCGGTAAACGCGCGTTGTTCGTCCCCGAAGCAAATGCGCTCGAAGCCGCGATGGTCGACAAGATCGACATATACGGCGTACAGAATTTGCGGCAGACATTCGCCTTTTTACGTGGCGAAATTGCGCTTCTGCCCACACGCGCTGATCTCAGCAAATTCTTCGCCGCACACCAAAATTACGCCGTCGATTTCAGCGACGTGAAAGGCCAGGGTTACGTCAAGCGCGCGATCGAGGTAGCCGTCGCCGGCGGTCACAACGTCCTTATGATCGGCCCGCCTGGTTCGGGCAAATCGATGCTCGCCAAACGCATCCCGACTATTATCCCGCCGCTTACGCTCGATGAAGCGATCGAGACGACCAAAATCCACAGCATTGCTGGTTTGCTCGACACCGAACAATCGTTTGTCGCGACGCGACCTTTCCGCGCGCCGCATCACACTATCAGCGACATCGGTCTGCTTGGCGGGGGCACATTTCCAAATCCTGGTGAAGTTAGTATCGCGCACAACGGCGTCCTTTTTTTGGATGAACTCCCGGAGTTTAAACGATCGGCGTTGGAAGTGATGCGTCAGCCGCTCGAGGACGGGAAAGTGACCGTGTCGCGCGCTGCGGGAAGTGTCACGTTTCCCTCCGAGTTCATGCTCGTGGCCGCAATGAATCCCTGTCCGTGCGGTTACTTCGGCGATCTAAAGCGCGAATGCCGCTGCGGCCCTGTGCAGGTGCAGCGCTATCGTCAACGCATTTCCGGCCCGCTGCTCGATCGCATCGATTTGCACATCGAAGTCCCTGCTGTCGAATATCGCGACGTGGCGAGCGAACGCGCTGAAGAAATGTCTGCTGCCATTCGTGATCGCATCATGCGAGCCCGGGAACGTCAGCAGGAACGGTTTCGCAACGATGCCAAAGTAAATTGCAACGCCCGCATGGCTACGCGTCAGTTGAAACAGCACTGCAAGCTCGGCCAGGACTCCCAGGAATTGATTCGTGTGGCCATGAGCGAATTGAACCTCAGCGCCCGCGCCTACGATCGAATTCTCAAAGTATCGCGCACGATCGCCGATCTCGACGGCAAGACTGATATCGCGCCAGAGCACGTCAGCGAAGCCATCCAATATCGCACATTCGATCGGACGCTTTGGGTATGATTCGCTGCTGCCGCTGCTCCTGTTAGAATTTTGTGCGCGCGTTAGTTGCTAGCTATCAAAAATCCTGGCCCAAGATCGCAGCATTGCTGATGTTGCTCAACGGCTGCGGCAGCGGGAACAACCGCGTGCTCGAAGAGGTTTCTGAAAAGGTTTATTCGGTCCAACCCAACGCGAACATAAGCATTCACAATTATAACGGCGCAATCCTGGTTTATGGCTCAGATGTTAACGAGGTGCGGGTACGATCGCTGAAAAAAGCGTACAGCCATGAGCGATTAAATCAGATCGTGATTGATGTCTCCGCAAAACCGGGGGCTGTTTCAATCACAGCGAAAGCTCCTCCCCAACCGAAGTGGGCTTTCTCGGATCATTCAGGCACGGTTGATTGTACCATTGTAGTCCCGGCATCAGTCAACATCTCTGCACTGGATTTGAATGCGGGGGAAGTTTTCCTGGATTCGATGCGCGGCCCACAAGTACGTGCACGATTAAACGACGGCCGGATTATTGCCCGGAACTGTTTCACCAACCTGGACCTTACAGTGAACCGCGGCACGCTCGCGCTGTCCTACGAATGGTGGCAGGAGGAAAAGTTTTCGGCGCAGGCGACCATGATTCAGGGAAATGCCTGGGTTTGGTTGCCCAGTGAAGCAG
>DATDAJ010000202.1:0-4051 GCA_036525475.1 Candidatus Udaeobacter sp. | reverse complement strand
TTCCGGAAATCACCTCGACCTGATCGCCTTTTTTGACGTGATGCTTGACGCGGTTCATAAAACTTCCGGCGCGAGCGACACAATTTTCATAAAGTTGCGCTCACGCAGTTCGCGCGCGACCGGCCCGAAAATACGTGTGCCGCGGGGGTTCAAATCCTTATCGATAATTACAATGGCATTGTTATCAAACCGCAGTAGCGAACCGTCCTCGCGTCGGATTGGCTGTGTGGTGCGAACCAAGACTGCGCGGACCACTTCGCCCTTCTTAACGGTCCCGGTCGCGCTGGCTTCCTTCACATTGGCAGTGATCACATCGCCGATGCCGGCGTAGCGCGTTTGCTTACCAATTACACCGATCATCGTCGCCATGCGAGCGCCGGAGTTGTCAGCCACATCCAGTCTGGATCGAATTTGCACCATTGAAATTTACTTCTGAACGACTTCCACGAGTCGCCACCGCTTCAGTTTGCTCATTGGGCGCGTTTCCATAATGCGAACAGTGTCCCCCGGCTTCGCCTGGTTCTGTTCGTCGTGCGCATAAAATTTCTTCATCTGCTTGACGATCTTACCAAACTTCGGGTGTGGCACGCGCGTGACTGTCCGCACGACGATCGTCTTGTTCATGCTGCTGGAAACCACCTCGCCTGTGCGCGTCTTCCGCGCGGCACGAGTCGCCGTCTCAGCCTGCGTTGATGTCGATGATGGAGATTCTTGCTCGGCCATGATTTAATTCTCCTGAGTTTTTTTTTAGCGATGCGATAGCTCTGTCTCAATTCTGGCAAGGTCGCGTCGCAGTAAGCGAAGTCTGCTTGGCTGCTCGAGCTGACCGCTCTGCTGTTGCAGACGCAGATGCAGACTTTCCTGACGCTGGTCGCGTCGCTTAGTCAGCAACTCGTCCACTGTCAGCTCGCTGAGTTCTTTCATTTTCATGGTTGTTAGGCAGCCCTCACGTGATGGCGTGTTAAAAACTTCGTGCGCACGGGTAGTTTGTCGGCAGCGAGGCGCAGAGATTCACGCGCGACCGATTCCGGTATGCCATCCAGCTCAAACAAAATGTTGCCGGGCCGCACGGTGGCGACCCAAAACTCGGGCTGACCTTTACCCTTACCCATTCGCGTTTCCGGTGGCCGTGCCGAAACAGGTTTATCCGGGAAAACACGAATCCACAATTTTCCTTTGCGCTTCATGTTGCGAGTGAGCGCGACACGAGCGGCTTCCAGTTGCGTGTTGGTGATCCAAGCGCGTTCGAGTGTCTGCAAACCAAACTCGCCAAAATCGATCCTCAGGTTGCGCGAAGCAGTCCCCTTTCGACTCCCGCGCTGGGCTTTCCGATACTTCACACGTTTTGGCATCAATGGCATAGAGAGTCCTCCTAAACTTCAGCTGGCTCGGGCGGCGGCGGTGGCGGAGCGGCAGGTGCAGGGGGCGGTTCGGCGGGGCGCTCTTCTTTTCTGCAGATCCAACATTTCACGCCGATTTTGCCGTAAACCGTGTTGGCCTCAGCAAAACCGTAGTCAATCGGCGTGCGCAGCGTGTGCAGTGGAATTTTTCCCTCGCGGTACCATTCCGAACGCGAAATCTCAGCGCCGTTCAGTCGACCGGAGCTACGGAGTTTGATCCCTTCCGCGCCAAAATCCATTGCTGTTTGCACGGCTTTCTTCATCGCGCGCCGATAAGCGATGCGGCGTTCAATCTGCAGCGCGACGTTTTCGGCAACCAGCTGCGCGTCGATCTCAGGTGTCTTGATTTCCTGAATATCGATCTTCACTTGTTTGCCCTCGGCCATCTTGGAAATTTCTTCCGTCATCTTCTCGATTTCCGCGCCCTTGCGTCCGATCACAATTCCAGGACGCGCAGTGTGAATGGTTACGCGAATGGAATTCCACGCCCGCTCGATCACAATTTTCGCGACTGCCGCAAATTGCAGCTTCTTCTTCACGTAGTCGCGAATCTTCAGATCATTGTGCAAAAACGTGGGGAATTCCTGTGGCGAAGCGTACCAGCGCGAGCGCCAGTCGCGATTCATGCTCAGCCGGAAGCCGATTGGATTAACTTTTTGTCCCATAAATTTAGTGTGATTGTTTCTTGGTCTTCCGAGCCCGCTTCGGTTTCGCTGACTTTTGATCCGGCGCGATCGCTGCATCCTGCGTCGCTTCGCCCGCACCGTCCTTCTTCGCCGCTCTCTTTTCCGTTTTTCGCTTCGCTTTTCGTGTTTCCCGCGTCTCGATCTCGATCTCGTCCGAAAGCACGATGCGAATGTGACTGGTGCGCTTCAAAATCTGGCTGGCGCTGCCGCGAGCACGCGCCATGATACGCTTCAACGTCGGTCCTTCGCCAACGGTCGCTTCCTTCACCACCAAACCGTCAGGTTTGAGGTTCGCGTTGTTCTCTGCGTTGGCGATTGCGCTCTTCAGCGTTTTGCCGATCAGAAACGCCGCCTTTTTCGGTGTGAACGCTAGCAAATCGAGCGCCGCCGAAACAGGCAGACCCTGGATCTCACGCGTGACTTCGCGCACTTTGAAGGGCGAAATCCGCGCATATTTGTATGTCGATCTTACTTCCATTATCTCAAACTCACATCGGGTTGCGCATCCACCTGGAGGCGGTCTCCCACCTTAATTTCCTCCTTTTTCGAATCCAGTTCCTGAACCACCGCGCCGCAGATTTTCTGCCGCACATCTACCACCCGCAGCGTCGCAATCTTTCGATCGTCGCGCATCACTCGCATTGGCATTCCGATCTTAACTCCCTGTTTTTCGCCAAGGTTGCCGACGATAAACGACCACTCCTCCTTCACGCTGATCACGCTGCCATCCATCAAACTCGGCTCGGGCGCTTCTGGCGGATTTGTCGACTTCGTGATCAACTCGTTCGTGCTGCGCAATTGCGTTTCAACATCCATCCGCGCCTGCGCATCGTCGCCTTGCGACGTTTTAATATAGCGCAAGATCGCTTCATTTAGCCGGAGCATCTGGTCGCGAAACTCGTCGCGCGTTTTCTGCGCCAGTTGAAGATCGCTCACCGCCGCCAGCAAGCGCTGCTCCAGTTTCGACCTGTCCTTATTAGCCGATGCCAGGCCCAGCGCTTCCATTCTCAATTGCAGATCGGAATACCTGCGGCGTAGTTCTTCTGCTTCCGCATTCGATTCAGCCAGGCTACTGGTTAATGCCTTCACGGATTCCTGGGCAACGGACAATTGCCTTCGCAATTCCTCATTTTCCGCTAGCGCAGGCTCTGCCGTCGCCGGCCGCGTTACGGTTTCACTTTTGGATTCTGACAAAGAACTGTTTCCCTGCGCGTACGCGCTAAACCCAATTGCAAATTGCAAATTTAAAATTGCAAATTGCACAACCGCGCGACGTAGCCGCGCGCTCCCAATCTGCAATCTACAATCTTCAATCTGCAATTATTTCGTCACCTTCGCCGTATGCGAACCGTGTTTCCTAAACACGCGTGTCGGCGAAAATTCGCCGAGTTTGTGGCCCACCATATTCTCGGTGACAAAAACGGAATGAAACATTTTCCCGTTGTGCACCAAAAACGTGTGGCCGACAAAGTCCGGCGTCACCATCGAGCGTCGCGACCAGGTCTTGATCGGTTTCTTGACGCCCGACGCGTTCATCTTGTCGATCTTTTCAAGAAGATACGACTCGACGAAGGGTCCTTTCTTTAACGATCTAGCCATAAATTTCAAGTGAGAAGTCGATTACTGTCACGACTTCTTCTTCGCTCGTTTCCTTTCCAAAATGAAACGATCACTCGGCTTGTGCTTCGCCCGCGTCTTAAAGCCTTTCGCCAACTGTCCCCATGGACTGACCGGATGATGGCGACCACCGCCTCCTTTTGATTTTCCCTGGCCGCCACCCATCGGGTGATCGATGGGGTTCATCACCATACCGCGCACATGCGGTCGTCGGCCTCGCCAGCGAGTACGTCCTGCTTTGCCGCTCGAAACGTTCATATGATCGACATTGCCAACCTGGCCAATGGTCGCGAAGCAGTTCCCGTGAATCCGACGAATTTCGCCCGAAGGCATTTTCACCAGCGCATA
>DATDAJ010000201.1:0-3773 GCA_036525475.1 Candidatus Udaeobacter sp. | reverse complement strand
GGAACGAAAAACTCGGTAGTGATGTCTCCTTTGCCTATGTCTTCTTTAAGCGCTGCAGCAATCGGATCGTAATCGTCAGGGTCCATGGAGGAGAAGCAGAGGCCGCACCATACGTATAAAATCCCACAGCGTCTATCGAACGCGCCAGCAAAGCGTCGCTACTGGCCGCCGGATTTTGGCAAAAAAATGATTCGGGCAGCGCACGCTAAGGAGAAACAACTTCTACAAGAACTCGTGCAACCGCCCGAATCGCCTTAACCTGTTAGATTCGACAGCCTGCAGCAGCGTTTGTTCGAACTTTTTTACGAAAAATTCGTGCTTGGTCAGATTTCCCCTATTCAGAGGCGTAAACCAAGCGACAGACGCCGTCCGGCCCGAAGATTGTCCGCAAAGACGCTCGTTGCTTACAGAAGATTTGCCTGAACAACCGTCCCAACTTGGGCTGCTTCGTCGCGGACCTCCTGAAGAAGCGACTTGAACTCACATTTTTCCAGAGCCGCTATCAGGGCGGGATAATCGGGCTTGATTCGGAGCTCATCGATCGGGACCGGCAATTCCATTTCACAGTCCAGATCGACCATTTTCCGGTTTTGCAATATTTGAGCGCGAGCAGCGGCCAGTTTCTCGCGAGTGCGCACGCTTTTCACTTTGTCGAAATTGTTCAATAAGGGTTCGAGACCACCGAATTCCCGAATCAATGCGGCGGCGCTTTTGCGGCCTATGCCGATCCCGGGGATGTTGTCCACCGAATCTCCGGTCAACGCAAGGACGTCACCAATCAGCCCGGGCGGGACGTCCCATTTCGCTGTAACTTGTTCTTCGCCGAGCAATGCGAAGGCGTCCTTGGGCGACGCGAGATCTGCTTTCGCTGTCGTATAGACTTTTACGCAAGGACCCACCAGTTGAAACAAATCTTTGTCGTTGGTCGCCAGCACCACATCCATGCCGGTCCGCTTGCAGGCCGCAATGGCATAACACCCCATCAGGTCATCAGCCTCGGTATCCGGAAGGGAAATATTTCGGAAGCCAAGCAACGGGGTAAGCTGCTTTTGGATAAACTCCAGCTGGGGGACCATCGGTTTGGGCATTTCTTTGCGCGTTTCTTTGTAAGCAGGTTGCAGCTCTACTCGCTTCTGCGGCAGGCCTTCATCCCAGACGACGGCACCCAGTTCAGGTTGCAAATGTTTCACCATTAGCCGCAGCGTTTTTGTAAAACCGAAAATGGCGTTGGTCGGTTCGCCCCGCGAATTCGAGAGATTCGGGATGGCGAAAAACGACCGGTAGACGTAGTAATGACCGTCGATCAGCAGCAGTCTCATTGCGGGCTAATGCTGGATTCTGAATGCATGATGCTGGATGATCAAGGGGTGAACGACGAATGGATCGTGCGTGTGGAGGGCACGGAATACGGCCCGGCGAACATCGAGACTCTCCGTGAGTGGAAAGGGGAGGGACGATTGCTCCCGTCCAATGAGGCGCGTCGAGCCGACGTTGATCTTTGGGCAACGGCAGCGGAAATCCCCGGGCTCTTCACTGTACCGCCGGCGGTGCCAGCCACCGGGGCTTTCACGCAACCGCCGGTGCAACTTTCACGCCGCAGCTTTGCTGAAATTTTAACTGAGACTGTTCAGATTTATCGAAAAGGTTTTTTTCAATTTCTCGGCCTCACGCTGCTGATGTTGCTGCCGTCGGTATGCAGTCAGCTAACAACTGCATTCGTGAAACCGTCGCAAGGCACCAACGTCGACATGGTTTCGGTTCTCGCCGCGGGCTTCGCGTTTGTGATGTTTATACTGTCGATTGTGATGTGGCCGGTTTACATCGCGGGAATCCAAATTCTCACGGCGGAAATTGTGCGCGGAAACCGATTCAGTCTGGTCGCGGTGCTCAATGAAGCAGTCAGATTTTGGCCGCGAGTCGCCACGCTGTGCATCTTTGTCTATGGCGTGTTCTTTCTACTTATGGTGTTCGGCTTGGCGATTGCCGCCATGGCTCTCGCCGCTGGGTCGTCGGTGTTGCTGGTTCTTGTCGCGATGGCTTTGCTCATTCTGCAGGTTTGGATGTTCGGCCGTTTCTTTGTGAACGTTCTGTTTTGGCAGCAGTTCGCGGTTCTCGAGAAGGCGGGATTCATCGATTCATTGCGTGAAAGTCGCGATCTGGCACGCAGCGGGCGTGATGTTCCGTGGTTTGAACGCCCATTATGGCGCGGGGCCTTCATCGCCTCCATCTGGTTTGCCGTTGTGCTGGCGATTACCCTCGGTGCGCAGTGGGGGACGCTGCACCAGTACTTCAATCAACTGCTCACAACGCAGGACCCGCAGGCGTTGTTGCAACAAATGACCGAGGCGCAGAAAGCCAGCGGGTTTAATATTGTCGCTTTCGCTTTGGGCATTGTCGAAAAAGTTCTCCAGCCGTTGGTGGGAATTGCCTTTGTGGTCGTTTATCTGGACAGCAAACTTGAACTGCCTTCACATGTGGATCCAATTGTACGCACTAGTGAAGGCGACGCGGTTCGCTAATAGGTCCGAGATAGTGATGGTAATGGCGATCGCGCCAATGGCTGCAAGCACAAGGCCACGGTCATTTCGTAGAAGGCGACTTAACCCATAAACGTAAAGGCTCGCGAAAGGAATCAGCGCGCCGAGCATCAAACGACCCTGAAAAAAGTAAGGCCGTTCGCGAGACGGGTTAATGCAAGCACCAAAATCGAACTGCAGCGATAGGAATGCGAGGAACACAATCGTAGCGATGACGCACGCAACTGCGATCCAAAGAACGCGGCGCTGCGATTGGCTGACGTTTTTGGCGCGCTCCCGCACGAGGGAACTGACGGCAATCAAAATCAGGCCGAGGGAGGAAAGGACGTAAAATAAATCGAAGCCTTTGTAACCAATAGTCTGGGCGTGCCACATGAATTCGCCGCGCCAGAAGCTGGCAATTAATTCGGAAACGAACGTCCACATTCCAAGAGCGGTGAAGATTGGATGCGACCACCAGTCAGAGAACGGTTTTGTTGTCCAGCCAAGCAATTGCGCTTTGGAGGTGGCGCCCGTGAAATCGCCGAAATGTGTTTTCATCCAGAGCAGCCACGTCACGATTGGAGTTGCGGCACAAACTGCGAGCGCACCGAGCGCAGGGATTGCTCTGCGCAGTCTCCCCGCTCGACTTTCCGTAATGCACCACCACATAATCGCGGCAGCAGCGACAACTATCAGTGGCAGATTACTGAGCTTGGTCAGATACACCGCGGCGATTGATAAGCCGGCTGCGATTCCGAGAAAGTTGCCCGGTTTATTTTCGGAGAACCATTTGATCAAACAGATGAACACCAGCCCGAAACAAATCGGCGACAGGACGTCGTTGTTAATTCCATAAAATGTGTCTTGCGGCACGGCAGCGATCAGAAGCGGAACGCCAAGTCGCAGCCCAACTTTGTCGGGAAAGATCAATCGCGCGGCCACGTAGGCCAACCAAACTAGCGCGGCCATCAACGCGACGTTCAAAAATCGAAGCCAATACAGCGCGCTACCGCCTTTTACGCCGACCCACTGACCGATGTGGAACCAAGCGGCAGCCAAAACATAATAAAGCGGCGGCTGCGAGGATTCCTGATTAGGCGTACGACTCCAGATTTCTTCGATTTTTGCAATCGTCGGCGCGACTTCTTCGGCAGGGTGCTTCCACATCGGTCCGAAGTAACCGCCCTCGAAGTCTTCGGGCGCCGAGAGAAACTCGGGCGATGCGTAATGCGACAGGTAGGGAAGCGTTGCCGG
>DATDAJ010000200.1:0-4680 GCA_036525475.1 Candidatus Udaeobacter sp. | reverse complement strand
GTCGACGATTCATGGCGTAGTGGCTGGTGCGGGAGAAGCGGGCGCCGGGGATGACTGTTGAGTTGCTGAAGAAGGCGACGCGGCGATTGCAGACGGCGGAACCGCCTTCGCCGCGGCTTCGGCGGGCGAACTGGAGACGGCTCCTTGTGACGCAGCAGGCGCAGCCGACGACGTTCCGGCGGGCGCACTGGGTTGAGCCGGTTGCGCCGCGCCTGGCGGTTGAGAAGCGGCAGGCGCAGGCGACGCTCCGGCGGGCGCTGTTTGTGCTGGCGGCATAGCGATGGGACCAGCGGGCGCGGGCTTTTTTTGCGCCAGGTCGGCAACTGTAAGTTCCATCGCGCGATCGATCGGGATTCGGGCAACGCCTTTGTTCTTATCGAGCCATGCGTACGTCGTGAGTTCCTTCTGGTTTTCTTCGTGCAACGCCTTCAACTTTTCCATGCGCTTTTTTGCGCGCATTTCTTCGTAATCACTTGTGCGCGTCGACGGTCCGATCACCGCGAGCACGATGAGACCGAATAAGGCGAAGAGACACACAACACCGAGCCATGTGGAGAATGGCGCGCGCGAATAGGCGATGCTGTGAGCTGATTGGGTCTCGGCCATTTCAGTTGACGGTGGTGAGAGATTCAATCAGACGCGGATCCCGGACAGGGAACAGCGAAGTCCTGGGCACCAGTCGCAGATAAACAAAACTCAGCGTGGCACCGATCGCGACCGGGCAAATCAAATCCCAGATGCTCACGTGCACGCCTGTTCCGTGTAACGCAGGTAACACGATCAGATACATGTCCAGCATTTGCATAAGGAGTATCCAGCCGGCAAGGATACTAAGCTGGTGCGGATTTTTCTTGATCGAACGCAACAGCAAAATCCCGAACGGTACAAAGAACCGGCCGACCACCAGAAGCATGCTGAGGGCCCACCATGATTGCGTATTTCGTATCAGGAAAAATTGGGTCTCCTCCGGGATGTTTGCATACCAGATCAGCATATACTGACCAAAACCGATGTAGGCCCAGAAGACGCAGAACGCGAGCATCCACTTCCCCATGATGTGATAGTGCTCGAGCGTGACGATGCCATTCAGGTAACCGGCCTGTCGCAAAGCGGTGATTACCAGCACGAGTAAGGCCATTGAGGCGCCCGCTGTTCCGGCAAAGATGTACACCCCAAACATGGTTGAATACCAGTGGTAGTTGAGGCTCATCATCCAATCGACTGCGCCAAACGTGAGACAAAGCGCGAATAGCGGCAGGCTGATGAACGAGACCCGGCGCATCCAAATCGTGAACAGCGGGTTTCCGTCTTTATCCTGGCGCGCGGAAAATCGCCGGAGCAATTGAGACGCGACGATCCAGAAACCAAAAAAGATAATCGTGCGAATAAAAAACCAGGGAAAATTGAGATACGCGCGCTTGGAGTCCAGATTCACCTCATGCCCCGGCGGAATGTCCATCCACGCATAGAGATGGCGGCGCAGCAAGAGGATCGGAATAAAAAGAACTGCCAGCACGCCTAACAACACAGCGATGTTTTCTAATTGACGCCGCACAACCACGGACCAATTGGCGTCGGTGGCGTGATGAACGATCGTCCAGAAGAAGCAGCCGGCGCAGAGCGTAAAGAAAAATGCAAACGCAAACAACCAGGAGTAACTGAATTGATGCGGACTCACGAACGCGCCGATGAGACAAAGCACCAGGCTCACAATGGCAATCAAACCGAGCAGAGTTGAAAGCCCTGTAAATCGACGGCTGTCGAAATATTCGCCTTCCGGCATCGGTGGCGTATGTAAACGCTCGCTCATTTTGCAGGAGCCGCTGTAGTCGGCGGCGGTGACGCCGGTTTGTCCATTTCCGCGCGGTGATCTTCCGGAACATCGGCAATCGTCGCGTGCTGGCTGCGTTGCAACGCGCGCAGGTAAGCAATAATAGCCCAGCGATCCGCGACGACGATGTTCGGCCCGTAAGCCAGCATCGTGTTTTTTCCGTTTGTAATGGTGTTGAAAATCTCGCCGTCAGACATTTTGCGAAGGCGATCGTCCTGAAGCGAGACCACGGTCGCAAGCCCGTACTGCTTGGTAATCCCATTGCCGGCAGCTGCGGCGCCGTGGCACATCGAGCAAGTGATGTTGAACCGCTGTTGCCCACGCTCCATCAACTCGCGCGTGACCGGCAGCGGAATTCCGGTTCCCCATTGGTCCCCCATTTTGCCGGTGTTGAAGTAATCAGTTCCCGCACTGAAGGCGATGCGCATGTGCGCTTCCTCTGGCGCGTCTCCTGCCATGCCGGGCGGCGAGCCCTCGATCTTTGGTTTCGGCATTTCGTACCCGACGGGGACCGTGCCGGCTACTGGCAAACGCGGACCGCGTCCATCTGCAAAAAAATCGAGCGGCGCCTGGGCGCGGACTTTGGGTTGTCGCACCATGTCGGGGAAAATCTCCGACGGTGGCTGTGTGCTTTTCTGCCCGCGAAAGCCAAGGACGGCGACCATCGCGATCGTGCACAGTACAAAAATCACAAAGAATGCGCGGAGCATATTTATTCCTCGTGCACGATGGTGATATGCTGCCCGCCGGTTTGCTCCAGCAGCTCGTAGACACCGTTTTCTGTAAAGCGCGGGTCGCGAGCCTCGATTGCCAGGAAAAACCCGTCATTGGTCACGCGGCTAAAACGTTCCCAGTTGAACATCGGATGGTTCCACCGCGGCAAACGATTCATGATTTGCCATGCAAAGAACGCCGAAAATGCAGCGAACAGCACCGTCAGTTCGAACATAATCGGGAAAAATGCTGGAACGGTGAAGAAATCCCTTGGTTTCCCGTGCACCGTGAGCGGATAGAGGATCGATGACGGACCAAATTCGATGATCGCCGCGGTAAGCAAACCCGAGATTCCGCCAAACAGAACCCAGCCGCTCAGCCACGATTTGCCCAGTCCCATGGCGTCGTCCATCCCGTGAATCGGAAATGGCGAATACACATCCCATCGCCGGAAACCAGCATCGCGCACGCGCTTTGCGGCTTCGTAAAGCGCCGCGGCGCTCGGATACTCCGCTGCCATGGCATAAACTTTGTGGCCATACGGAGTCTTTATCATCGCGTGCGCTCCTTTCCACGGGACGACACTGTAGCCGCCTCGCTGCGCGAGGCGCATCCCTGACGTGTTTGCAATCCACGGCTCACGCGTCTCACAGAGACGCGGCTACAGAAAGCGCTAAGCAATCTCATCGCGTGCGCTCCTTTCCACCCGGGGAAACCGATTCGGGTCCCGGGGCCTCGCCATAATGCGGATCTGCCTCGGGTATGGCTGTTTTAACTTCCGACATTGCAATCATCGGGAGAAAACGGATGAACAGCAGGAAGAGCGAAGTGAAAATTCCGATCGTGCCGATGTACGTCCAGATGTCTACCCAGGTAGGGTGATAAACTCTCCATGACGATGGCAGAAAATCGCGGACCAAACCGCCTGCGATAATGATAAAGCGCTCGAACCACATACCGGCGTTAACGCACATGCAGACGAAGAAAACGACTAACACGTTATGCCGACACCAGCGGAACCAAAACAGCTGCGGCGAAAGTATGTTGCAAAAGAGCATCCCGAACCACCAGTACCACCAGTAGGGGCCGAAAACGCGGTTCCAAAATGCGTAGCGTTCGAAATGATCGCCGCTGTACCAGGCAATGAAGAACTCCATCGCGTACGCGTAACCGACGAATGAGCCGGTCAACAAAATGATCTTCGCCATTTTATCGATGTGCTGCGGCGTGATGACGTCCTGCAACTTGAAAATCGCGCGGGCGGGTAAGAGCAGCGTCAGCACCATCGCAAAGCCGCCGAAGATTGCGCCTGCGACGAAGTAAGGCGGAAAAATAGTCGTGTGCCACGTCGGTATAAGGGTCGAGGCGAAGTCGAATGATACGACGCTGTGCACCGAGAGAACCAATGGCGTTGATAGACCGGCCAACAGCAGATACGCCATTTCGTAATGGCGCCAGTGCCGATTCGAGCCGCGCCAGCCAAGAGCGAAAATTCCAAATAGAAATTTCCTGATCCGCGTGGTCGCGCGATCGCGTAACGTCGCCAAGTCCGGAACCAAACCAGTGTACCAGAACAAAACCGACACGGTAAAATATGTCGAGACCGCGAACACGTCCCACATGAGCGCGCTGCGAAAGTTTTGCCAGATACCCCAGTTGTTAGGTATCGGTGCCATATACCACGCCATCCAGAACCGGCCGACGTGGATGCCTGGGAAAATCGCCGCGCACATAACTGCAAAAAGCGTCATCGCCTCTGCGGAACGATTGATCGACGTACGCCACTTTTGGCGAAGCAAAAACAAGATCGCTGAGATCAGTGTGCCGGCGTGTCCGATACCGATCCAGAAAACGAAGTTGGTGATGTCCCAGGCCCAGCCGACCGGGACCTGATTTCCCCATGTGCCGACGCCGGTGGAAATCTGATAGCCAATGCAAAAAAGGCCAAACGTTGCAATGCTCGCAGTAGTCATGAAACACACCCACCACCACCGCGGCGCGGGTTGTTCGATGACGCCGGAAATGCGCTGTGTGAGCCAGTTGAAATTGCGCCGGTTCAGGACCAACGGAACGTGCGCAATTCGCCGCTCTGCCTCCTGGACTTCCGGTGCTGTTGCTCGTGCTCCGTCCATATT
>DATDAJ010000199.1:0-2031 GCA_036525475.1 Candidatus Udaeobacter sp. | reverse complement strand
GTCTCTTTTCACCGGGCGCGCAAATCTCCGCTGCTCGGCCGGGATCGCCATGTCCCAGAGCGATTTCGCCGACCAGGAGTGCCGGCGCGTGATCGCACAAACCCAAACAGGGAGCATGCTCGACGGTGAACTCACCGTTGGAGCTGACTTCCCCCGGCGCAACTTTAAGATGGCGGCACAGGGCGTTTGCCAATTCATCGCTACCCGCCAGGGCGCAGATGGGCGCGTTGCACACACGCGCCACGGTTCGGCCCAATGGCTCGCGGGAGAGCATCTCGTAGAAATCGATGACGCCATGCACGTCGGCTAAGGGTACACCCAAGATGCGGCCCACCTCGGTCGCAACGGCTTCGGGAATCCAGCCGTGAAATTGCTGTGCGGCGTGCAAGGCCGGCAAGAGCACAGTGCGGCCTTGCGGCGCCAACTCGGCGAGGATCGAGCGCAGCGGATCGAGTTCGCTATCAGTCATCTGGTGTTCCAGGCATGGTGTCGGTTCAATCCTAGCGTTGCCGGATTTTGTTACGGACTTGTGGTTGATTACGTTCGATGGCAATCGTGCCCTACCTGAAAGCAGTCTGCAAGCCATCGTTTAAAGTGAATAAACGTGAAGGCGGGATACGGCTCGACAGCGCGTGCGACGTTGTCGGATGTTTTTGGTCAAGGATGGTACGGATTATCGAGCGCGGCCTGCTTCATCTGCAAGTGGAGATCGACCAGTGTCAGAGCGCAGTATTCCATCGAATAGCCGGCGCGAAATTCGACGCATTCCTGCAGCGCGCGCGTGAGCACCGTGCGGTTAAAAGCGCCGTGGCCCATCGCCTCCTCGCCGTCTTCGCCGAGCTTGTGCGTGTCCATGTCCGCTTCTTCGTGCGTAGAAAAGTAGACCGCATCCTGCCTGGAAAAACCGTAATGAGTAGTTAGCGCGGTGTACCATTGTCCCGACCACATCGAGAGCGACTCTTCGAATACATGGAGTCCCCACAACTCCACGATCGAACCGTCGATAAAAATCTTGTGGCAAAAATCGTTAATTGCGCGGGCCGCGGGCAGATACGGATCCTCCAACATTTCTTTTTTGTTGAGGCCCATCTTTTCAGCGGTCTGAAGCAACACCAAAACATGACCCGGCGCTCTCGGTGAGATCAATTCGTCGGCGATCTTCGCGCAGAACGGCCCCAAGAGATCGAAGTTCCGAACGAAAAATGGCAGGTGCGTGTAATAAGAGACCGCGTTAAGCGCGTTTACTTCTAAGGAGAAATGGCCCCAATTCTTAAAAAACTGGCGCATCACCGGCAGCGGCAGCTTGCCTTCGCGCAGTTGGGTCATGAACGCGCCTTTGTAAACCTTCTCGTGCGCGTATTTGTAAAGCGTCGAATAGAGATGATCGACGTAAGCCTTGGCTTCCTGTTCGCTGAGTTTTTCACCCGCCCGGGGTTCTCTTAGGTTGCTCACGTTGAGGATCCTCCCAAAAATCACGTCCTATTTTTTTAGCGGTTATCATCGCCCACCTGGCAAGTCAAGTTAACCCGCCGGTTTGGAAATGGTTTTGCGGCGCGCTAGGATGCGTTGGTGGCAACCCGACCGAGTAAACAGTTCGAGACCTTTGTCAACCCGCGCCCGGAACGCGACTATGACATAGAAATGGAATGTCCCGAGTTCACCTGTGTTTGTCCGCGCACGGGACAGCCGGATTTTGCCACGATCCGAATCCATTACGTTCCCGATCAACTTTGCGTCGAGCTCAAATCGTTGAAGCTCTATTTGTGGTCCTATCGCGACGAAGGCGCTTTCCACGAAGCCGTGATCAACAAGATTCTCGACGATCTCGTTCAAGCCTGCCAACCGCGCAAAATGACCGTGGTCGGCGATTTCAATATTCGCGGCGGCATTCATACGACGATCACGGCGAGCTACGCGCAATCCTGAGTTTCCTTCGTCTTGAAGGCAGCGTGCACCCGTTGGCGCGGAAGATCGCGCGCCGCGTCCATGTGCATAAGCTGTGCAAAAGCTGTTGCTCCGCTTGTGGAAGCG
>DATDAJ010000198.1:0-5363 GCA_036525475.1 Candidatus Udaeobacter sp. | reverse complement strand
GTTAGTACCGTCGCTGGCAACGCCGCCGTGACCCCAGATCCCGCCACCGATCGCTGTAGTCGCCCAAGCCATGACATTCGAAGGATTATTGATGTCAACGCCCACAACCCACCCGCGATAGACGCCGCAATCGCCGGCGTGGCCGGAGTATGACACATAGACGCGGCCGTTCACCAGAGCCAGCCTGCCGCGCTCGTTTTGCACCAGCGAAGTAAAGGAAGTGCCGTTGTAGGTGGCGGTGGCATCCACATCCACCGGCCAGCCAGCATTGGTGGCGCCCGTGTCCACGTTGAGCGAGTAAATGAAATGCTTCTTGGTAGCGCCATCAATCACCGCATCGAAGAAAAGTGATCGTGAGACGAGATCGACAACAGGCGTGCCGGTGATGCCGAGCGGATTGATGTTTCCACAGGGAAGACCGGAAGTAACGGGCGGGCCAAGGTTGCGCTGCCAAATCACCGTGCCGGTCGTGGGGTTAAGCGCGTAAACGTTATTTGATTCTGTGACGGCGATAATCATCGGCCCACTGGGACCGCCCTCGATGTAAAGCGGTTGCGCATACACATTGCCGGAAATTGTGCCATCAAAGTTGAGGTCGCGTGTCAGGCCAGCGGCAGCTTCAGGCGTAAAGGCCGCGTCGATGTACAGCCCGTCGCGGGAAAGATTGTTGTGCTCCTGGGTCACATTGACCTGCGCGTCGATTCTCGGAACCACACCCCCCACGATCACGGCGAGAAGTGTGAAAGTGCGAATCAAAGATATCATATGCACGCAATGATCACCCCGCAGTACCTTCTACCACAACGCGCCGGCCCGTCTGTCAAGGATTGCCGCAACCGAATGTGCAGCAACGGCAAGCAGATCCGATCGTAGTCTGGCACGACTTGCCACTTAGCAATTGCGCGCAAAGAGCTCTGGCGTGACGCTTCCGCCGATACTTGTAGGGCGTGTGGGTCAGACGCTAAGCGTAAAGCCGGCGTTTCACAGAAACGCCCTACAATTTGCGAAGTGATGAACCCTGACAAGCTTTTTGATTATCTCGAAGGTCGATTATCACCGAAAGAACGTGCCGCTTTGGAGCAGCGATTGATGTCGGACAAACAATTGCAACGCGAATTCGCGGTGGCGCGACAGATTCATGCCGGAATGCGCGGCGATTCTCAGGAGGTTGTATTGCCAGCGCCACCCGACGTTTCAGAGCAGGGCGGCAAAATGGCGATCCGCATAGGCGTTGCGTTCATGGTTCTCATGCTTGTAAACGTCGGCATCGGTCTCTGGTTCATCTTCAGACACGAAAGCAAAAATCCGAACCGCCCGCTGCTTGAGGCGCAGATGCGGGAGCAGATCGCGAAATCGATCGAGCGTGCAGCGCCGCTCACGCCGGCGCCAAATGCTTTGGGCGTAACCGAAATCACAATCCCAGCCGAAACCGGGAAACTCGATGCTGTCGCAGATAAAGTGGTTGCAATTGTTTCCGAGCTTGGAGGATCTGCTACGAAAGGTGTTCCAGACGCTGGCCGCCTTAGCATTCTTGTCGATCTATCAGCAAATCGGGAATCTGAATTTCGCGCTGAGATCGCGTCCATTACCGAGGTAAGACCGGGCTCATCCGCCTTTGCCGAGGCTACGGCGGACAAGCCGACCCCGGCTACAGGCGAGAAGAGGAGCTTCGTTGTGCAGATCGCGGAAAAGCAGTGAAATCGGATTGACGGTTTCGTCCGCCAGTCTGTCATTCTGAGCGAAGCGAAGAATCTCAGATTATCTCGACTTGCGAAGTGAAGTAATCAGAGATGTTTCGCTTTGCTCAACATGACAAGAATTGCGGTGACGTTCGCCTTGCCGGCTGAGAGCTCGGATTTCCTGCGCCGGCTCGGCAATAAATCTCGCGCGAACAGGAATGAGGTCAGCATCGTTCGGGGCACGATCGGCCATCGTTCAATCGAAGTCATTCACACGGGGGTCGGTGAAAACATCTGCACGGAGCGCATTGAAAAGTTTCTCGAAAATCAGCAGTTCGATTTTTTGATCAGCGCTGGCTTTGCAGGGTCACTCAACCATGAGGTGCAGGTGAACGATCTTTTGGTCGCGAAGAATTTTTCGACAGTGGATCTAAAACACGCGTCGCTTACAAACGTGTCGATTTATGCGGCCAACCTGTTGACGGTGCCTGCGTTGATCGATTCCAGCGAGGAACGAGAGAGAATGGCGCGCGAATCGGGAGCCTCCGCGGTCGACATGGAAACAGAATTCATTGCGCGCGCATGCGCGGATCACGGCATTCCGTTGCTGTCGCTGCGCGTCATTACAGACACGCCAACCCAATCATTCCCTGCTCCACCGAGCGTCTTGTTTGATATCCAACGGCAGCGAACTCGTCTCGCTGTACTCGCCGGATTTTTCCTCGCCCATCCGCGACGCATGCCGGGTCTGTTTCAATTCGCGATGAGAATTGCGCGTGCACGAAAAATTCTCGCGAGCGCGCTGAACGCCGTTGTGCAAGGCATTGACGAAGGTCGCGGCCATTGACCTCAATGGCCAAGGCGTTCGAGTGAACCGCCCATACCAAGACTTCCCCGATTGCAGCTACAGTTGTGCCGGTTCGATGTGCACCAGAACGTCGGCGATGCGGGAATCGCTTTGCTGAATCGCGCTCTTCACTCGGTGTGCGATCTCGTGACCTTCGTGCACAGAAATGTTGCCGTCCACGCCGACGTGTAGATCGACGTAATAATCCAAGCCCATCTTACGGGCATGGCATTTCTCCACCTCAACAACGCCGGGTACTGAACTGGCGACAACGCGAATAGACCTGACAATTTTTCCACCAGGCGCGGTGTCCATGATCTCATGGAACGCCGGGAGTAAAAGCCTGATCCCATTTGCGCCGATAACCGCGCAAGCGAATAATGCCGCCCAGTCATCCGCGCTATACCAGGCTTCGCCGCCGAGAAGTGCCGCTGAGATCCCCCCGAACGCAGCGATAGAAGTCAGCGCATCACTGCGGTGATGCCACGCATCCGTTTTGACCGCGGTGCTCTCGGTCTGTCGGCCGAGGCGATTGACGTACCGAAAGAGGATTTCTTTAACGACGATAACCACAATGAGAATAGCGAGCGTGAACGGTGCAGGTCCGTGATGGGGCGTCAGAATTTCGCGAACGCTTTCGATGGCGAGACCAGTCGCGGCTGCGAGCACGCCTAGTGCAACGACGATGGCAGCGATTGGTTCGGCTTTGCCATGACCGTACGGATGCCTTTCATCCGGAGGTCTCGCCGCCACCGTTAATCCGCCCCAAATGACGATCGAGCCGCCTATGTCCAGTGCAGATTCGATGCCATCAGCGATCAGCACGTAAGCGTGCCCGATAACGCCGGCCACAATTTTGACCGAGGCAAGCACGACATTGATCAACAGACCAAGCAGCGCAACACGCGCGGCGGTTTGCAGAATCTTCTTAGAGGCATGAGCTTCCGCTGGCATTGATGAGCAAAAGTATTAGCGCTGCGGTTTACGAAACGCACGGAAATCCCGCTGACGTTTTGCGAGTTGAGACGCGCCCGTGGCCGACGCCAGCAGCAGACGAAGCGGTGGTGAAGATGCACGCGGCTCCGATCAATCCGGCGGACTTGAATCAGATCGAAGGAAAATATCCCGTCCGCGCAAAGCTCCCGGCGACGCCGGGGTTCGAAGGTGCGGGCATCGTTAGTGAATTAGGAGCAGACGTGAAAGGCCTAACGATCGGAGCGCTCGTGATCCTGCCGCATAACGTGGGCACATGGCGGGATGCAGTCGCGGTGACAGCCGAAGAGCTGGTCATTGTGCCCGATGGAATCGAGCCTGTTCAGGCGGCAATGTTAAAGATCAATCCGTTGACCGCGTGGCGATTGCTGCATGATTATGTGGATTTGCAAAAAGGCGATTGGCTGATTCAAAACGCGGCCAACTCGGCGGCTGGTTGCGACGTGATTCAAATCGCGCACGAGCTCGGTTACAAAACCGTGAACGTTGTTCGACGCGCGGAATTAATTGATGAATTGCTCGCAGAAGGCGGCGACGTCGTGTTGGTCGATGGCGGCAACCTTCGCGAAGAAGTAAAGACCGCCACGGGCGGCGCCTCCATTTGTCTCGGCCTAAATTCCGTCGGTGGCGACAGCGCACTGCGTCTGGCTAATTGTCTCGCTCCTGGCGGCACGCTGGTGAGCTTTGGCGCGATGAGCTTGCAGCCGCTGAAAATTCCAACCGGTCTTTTCATTTTCAAAGACCTGCGGTTTCGCGGCATCTGGATCAACAAATGGTACGACAACGCCACTCCGTCCGAGCGCATGGAAACGTTTGGACCGCTTTTCGATATGGCCAGGCGCGGTCTGCTCAAAACAAAAATCGAAAAAGCTTATCCACTAAGCGAAGTCAAAGCCGCGGTTGCGCATGCCGCGCAAGGCAAACGCAACGGCAAAATCGTTTTTGAATTTGCGTAAACTTGTAAAGCTGGGGCATTACGGCTCTGAAGTTTTTTAGCGCGCCAACGGCGCAGCGTTCATTAAAAGCCTGGGGCAGCGCCTCAGGATTGTGGGAATACGAAAATGACCAGCGCTGAAGGCGCGATTCACTGCAAGATCATGTCCCAGATGAGGATTGAATCGCGCTTTCAGCGCTTGGTTGTATGCGATTCAATTCCTGGGGCGATGCCCCAGGCTGAGATGATTCCGCGCCTTTGGCGCTAAACAGACACCCGCGTTTGTAAGCCGAACTTGGTTTTGCAATTGCGGAACACGCATACGCACATACCCTAAAAAATGCTGCGATTGGATTCGTCTCGCACGGTTTGTTTCATCGCGCTCGTTAGTACTTTGTTTGTCGTGCGCAACACCGAATGCGCGACCGCTCCCGAACCGGGTGATTTGCGCGGGGTCGGAAAAGTGACGTTCCCGATAACCTGCGCGGCTGACGTCCAATCGGATTTCGCTCGTGGCGTGGCGTTGCTCCACTCGTTTTTTTACGAAGAGGCGCGACGCGTTTTTACTTCGGTGGCCGAACGCGATCCGAAATGCGCAATGGCCCAATGGGGAATCGCCATGACGTGGTGGCATCCGATCTGGACGCCGCCTACTCCCGACGAAATGCGCGCAGGCAAAGCTGCCATTCAAAAGGCGATGTCGATGAATGCCGGCTCGGATCGCGAACGCGGCTTCATCACCGCGCTAAACACCTACTATAATACGTCCGATGGTTCCGCAGCTCCGGTTGGACAATCGTGCCACGGTCCGGTCGGACCGCGCGATCGGGTAGTCGCCTACGAGAAAGCAATGCAGCAACTGCGCGACAAATATCCGGACGATTTCGAAGTGCAGACCTTCTACGCCTTC
>DATDAJ010000197.1:0-2598 GCA_036525475.1 Candidatus Udaeobacter sp. | reverse complement strand
AGCAGAAGGAAAAGAAGATTATCGAGACTAAAGGCAATCATCGCTTTGCCGGCGTTAAATTGTTAAATAGTTACATCGTCGAAGGGGGCAAGACTGCAGTTGTCACGTTGAGCGGAGGGAAACATCTCTGACTATTGTTTGTAGCAGACCAGCGCTGAGAATTAACCAGAGATTGAAACCCTGGACTCGTGGACTTCGTCCGTTGCGTTGCAGCTTCGCTTCGCTCAGAATGACAGAAACGCTTCAACGCTTTAACGCTTGAACGCATCAGCTTGCGTCACCACGTGGTTTGTCCCCGCCAGCAATGGATTCGCGCATGGAAGTATCGGCTTGGACATTTTTCATCCGGTAATAATCCATTATTCCAAGATGCCCCGCGCGAAATGCTTCGGCCATAGCCATCGGCACCTGCGCCTCCGCTTCGACTACCTTGGCCCGCATTTCCTGCGTTCTAGCGCGCATCTCCTGCTCAACAGCAACCGCTGCTGCTCTGCGCACCTCCGCTTTCGCTTGCGCTACCCGCTTGTCTGCCTCGGCTTGTTCGGTCTGCAATTTTGCGCCGATGTTGTCGCCCACGTCAACGTCAGCGATGTCGATCGAGAGAATCTCGAACGCGGTATTGCTATCGAGGCCTTTGGCGAGAACCGTCTTCGAGATGCGATCGGGATTTTCCAACACTTCCTTGTAGGAATGCGCCGAACCAATCGCGCTCACAATGCCTTCGCCGACGCGCGCGATAATCGTCTCCTCGGTTGCGCCACCCACGAATCGATCAAGATGCGAGCGCACCGTGACTCGCGCTTTGACCTTTACGCCGATGCCATCCTGCGCGACGCCATCGATCGTTGTTCGCCCCATGTTTGGGCTAGGCGCGTCAATGACTTTGGGATTGATGCTCGTGCGCACCGCCTCCAGAACCGTTTTGCCTGTTCCTTTGGTGGCAAGATCAATGGCGCATGCCCGATTGAAGTCGAGCGTAATGCCAGCCTTGTCCGCGGCGATCAAGGCAAGGACCACGTGGCCCACGTCACCACCCGCCAGATAATGCGCCTCCAGTGGATCGCTGTGGACGTCGAGTCCGGCTTTCACGGCTGTAATCCGATTATCAACAATTGATCCAACGGGGACTTTGCGCAGCCGCATCCCTATCATTTTGCCGAGGCTCACCGGCGCATTCGCGATCCGTGCGCGCAGCCAGAGGCCGAAGAAATTGAAAAGAACAATCGCGAGCACAAATGCGAATAACGCCAGTACCGCGATTCCGATGAGATAAAGCGATTCCATGTTGTTCGAAATCCTATCGGAGGAGACACGACACGAAAAGTTCTAATTCTCCGCGCATCAAAACGGGCGCCGCAGGAGATCGTGCTCGGGGCGGGACTCGAACCCGCAAGCCTTTCGGCATACGCCCCTCAAACGTACGTGTCTACCAGTTCCACCACCCGAGCGTCGAGAGGGAGCAAACTTTCCGCAGACGGCAACCGCTGGCAAGTGTCGAGTGCATCCTTCTTACTCGTGCTCATGCTTGTAATCGAGGGCTCGAGATAAACAGAATTCTTTGCAGAATGAAGTATGAGCGATTCGCGATTAAACTTCGAGTAGGAGCATGAGCACCCAGCCTTCGCATAAAGCTACGGCGCGGCAGGCGAGTACGAGCGAGGACGAAGAATGGATCAAAATCGATCTGCACATTCACACCCTCGATGATCCCAAAGACGCCGTGGATTTTTCGGCGCATCAATTATTGGAACGGGCGCGCTCGCTTGGATTCCGCGTCCTCGCGATCACCCTGCACGATGCTGTCTTCGATAGAAAAGAAGTGTTCGCCGACGCGGCGGCAATGGGCATTTTGCTGATGCCCGCGGCCGAGATGCGTTTGCTTGGCGCAGATGTGATTGTGCTGAATGTCACCGCGGAAGAGATCGCGCGGGTGAAAAATTTCGATGATCTGCGGCGGCTCCGGGCGCGCCGCGGGCATTCTATTTTCACTATCGCGCCGCACCCGTTCTACGTTGTCGGCGGCTCAATCGGATCGCGATTGTTCGCAGAGATGGATTGTTTTGACGCGATTGAGTTTTGTCATTTTCACATTGGCCCGTTCAATCCGAATCGCCGGGCACAACGAGTCGCAACCCGGTTTGGCAAGCCAATGATCGCGACTTCCGATGCGCATCGACTGCACGCGTTTGGCCGGCACTACACCAGTATGCCAATGCCGCGTGCGCTCACGATCGAGAACGTTCTTGCGGGATTGCGCAGCGGCCCGCTGCACCTAACAAGTCCTTCTTCGAGCTTCAGAGATTTTCTGAGCGCGATGTATTTCGTTTTCCTCGCGCATCCGTTTCGTGTGCGGCGAAAAATGGCTGCTCCATGAGCCGCGCGTGTACAGAAACGTTCGCGCCTCAGTGCTGAGGAGCCGGCTTGGAGAGATCGTAGATTGCGCCCCAATCACCCGAGGCGACGAGGAATGCCGTCGCTTCCCAGGGGTGGCTGCTTGACTGGTAGTTTGTTTTTTCGTCCTGGCCCCAAAAGATATAGCGCACATTTAATGCTTTCGCGGCGTCACGCCAGTTTGCCGCGCCGTTCATCAAAGCTGTT
>DATDAJ010000196.1:0-2124 GCA_036525475.1 Candidatus Udaeobacter sp. | reverse complement strand
TCCGATGGCCGCGCGCCTTCGGGGTCGAACACTTTGATTTCGGTGAAATAGGCTTGCAAGGAAGTCAAAATACGCTGCATCGGAAACGCGGTCTCTTCGATGGTCTCGCCGATCAGTTTATAGTCATCGCGTCTTCGATGCTCAAAGATTTTCACGTCCCATGCGAATACTCCTCCGCGCCCGCCGTTCACTTTGATGAGCACTAGGTCCCGGCCGAACTGTTTAACCCATGGCGCACTATCGACGAGGCGTTGCAGCTTGCCCGTGGTATTCACGTCAAAAACAAAAACTCCGCGGGCATTGAGATGTCGGGCGACGCAACGAAAGGTATTTTTCCAGTCGGAGCAGCGCTGCAGGTGATTGATGGAGTCGAAGGCGCAGACGATGGCGTCGAACCGGCAGTCGATGTGAAAACTCGTCATGTCCTGTCGGAAAAAGCGGATATGCGGCAGCCTCGCGCGCGCGATCGCAAGCATGGGCCGAGAGCGATCGAGGCCGGTGACATCGTAGGATTCGGACAGGCGGCCCAATATGCCGCCGGTGCCGCAAGCGATTTCCAACAGCGTCTGCGCGCGCGGATGGTGATGCTCGATGAGATCGTGAATGAAGTTCGCCGCATCCGCTCGATCGCCCATGACCTGGTCGTAGAACCTTGAGAATCTAGCGTAGGGTGTCATCCGTTACCGTCTTACTTTGAGCACAGCGTGTTCGCGTCAAGATGGAATCTTTTCCACGATCCGAAAGGTTTTTCGTCGATGGTGAATTCAAGCGCGGCGCGGCAAAAATAGTTGACGCTGGCGCACTGCCGGACTCAGAAGGTGCGCGACCGTTACTTGCGCTGTGCGAGAATCTTCAGGGCAGCTTTTTTGACTTTCATGTCCCGGTCATCCAGCAGAACTTCTATCTCCCTTGGAAATCCTTGCACCGCGGCCTGCGCTGCATCCTCGGCTAATCTTTTAATCGCCAAGCCGCGAATCCTCGGGTCCGTATCCTTAAGAAGCTTTCGGTAAACTTCGATGTGGTCTCGCGTCTCGGCCAACAGGCTGAAACAAGCGAGCGCATCGAAGCGCATGGCGGGTTCATCATGTTCCAAGCATTTCAGATAGACCTTGATGACGTCCTGCCGTTTCGCAGCGAAGCGCCAGAGGTTGAGCAGAATGGCGTGCTTTTGTTCCGAACCACCGTGCTCCAGCCGTTCCAGCAGAAGCGGCAGGATGCGGTCGTCCCTGAGATTGCACAGCGCATTCACCGCCGTTTGCCGAACTTGCTCGTCGCTGTCATAGAGCCGCTCGATCAGGGGAATCCCCGCCTCAACGTTTCCCTTCCATCCCAACGCGAAGGTTGCGTGGAGTCTCAGATCGCGATCCGCGCTTGCCATGTCGTTGAGGAGCTTGTCGATCAGCGATTGAGCATCTTTCAACAACGGACCCATGACGCTTATCTGAATCGCGGCGTGCTGGCGAATTTCTTCGTCTTCCGCGCTGTCGGTCATGATTTCATACAACGGCCCAATGCATTGTTCATTGGCAAAGGTGCCAAGCACGAATAGTATTTCTCTTTTAAGCTCCCGGTCGGCGTGCTTGAGGGCTCTTAAGAGCAGAGGAATCGCCTGATCGCGCTCGTCAACGAACAGGTCGACGGATGCAACATAATTCTGAGCTTTCTCAAGAATCCGTTGTTTCGACTCGAATTCGATTACGCGGGTGGTTTTTTTCATAAGATCGGGATCGCGAGAATGTAAGACTTCTCACGCACCATCAATTCCCGGTCCAAGCTTTGGAACGACATGCCGCCCAACAATTATCAGATCGCGCTCCATGCCGTCCAGCTCGGCGACGCGCGGCAAATTTCCCCAACGTTCAAAGCCGAACTTCTTGAACAGCCGCAGACTCGGGTCGTTGTGCGCGAAGATGAAACCGAGGAGGTTTTTCAAGCCCAAGTCCGGCGCCTGCACGACCGCTTGAGAGAGCAGCGCGTTGCCGATGCCTTTGCGCTGCCAGCTTTGAGCGATGTAAACGCTCAACTCAGCGGTCGCATGATAGGCAGGGCGGCCATAGAACGATTGAAAGCTAAGCCAGCCGGCGATGATATCGTTTTGCACCGCGACCCAAAGCGGCCGCACGG
>DATDAJ010000195.1:0-2839 GCA_036525475.1 Candidatus Udaeobacter sp. | reverse complement strand
GCGGTCTGCGCGCCGGTGCTCCAGAAGACAGGCTTCTGCGCCTCGTACACGAGGCCTTCCTCAACGAAAACCGCGAACGCCCGCAAGATTTCCGCTTCGTATTTGGGATCCATCGTCAGATATGGATGTTCCCAGTCGCCGAACACGCCGAGCCGCTTGAATTGCTCGCGCTGGATATTGACGAACTTTCGCGCAAACGCTTCGCACTGTTTGCGGACCTCCAGCGGAGAAAGCTCCCGCGATTCCTTGACCACTTTGTACTCGATCGGTAAGCCGTGACAATCCCAGCCCGGGATATATGGCGCGCGCTTGCCAAGCATCGTCTGCGATTTCACCACAAAATCCTTCAGAATTTTGTTGAGCGCCGTGCCCATATGGACGTCGCCGTTGGCAAACGGCGGGCCATCATGCAGAACAAAGAGTTCTCGGCCTTGCCTCGATTTTTGAATTTCCTGGTAAAGGCGCTTCTCCTCCCATCTCCTGAGCATTTCCGGCTCGCGCGCAGCGAGGTTTGCCTTCATCGAAAAATCCGTGCGCGGCAGATTCAATGTGTCTTTGTAATTCTGGCTCATGGCGAGCGGGCGACGCTAACATCCGTCAACCAGCGAAGCAACGCAGTCACCACTACGCAATGGCGACAACCGTCAGAGTCACATCGAAAACGCGTCGGCAACGAGGCGGGCTTGCTCGCGTTTGTGGCGAGCGAGCGCGCCGACGGCGGGGCTGGCGCTGGCCTCGCGACCTGCGTACGCAACCTCGGTGCAAAGGAGCGTTCGCAATCGCGGCTCGATGAAAGTCCAAGCACCCATGTTTTGCGGTTCTTCCTGGCACCAAACCAACTTCGCGTTTTTTGGAAATGGCTTAAGCATTTCGCGAAGCCTTTTTTCAGCGAGCGGATATAGCTGCTCGATGCGAATAATCGCGGCATCGCCAATCTTGCGATCGCTTCGGTACTTAAGCAGATCGTAATAAACTTTGCCGGAGCAAAAGATGATGCGCTTCACATTGTCGGCCGGACCAGCTTCGGGCGAGCCTAGAATTTCTTCGAAGCGGCCATGGATGAATTCTTCAGCCGGCGACGACGCATATTTCGCGCGCAACAGACTCTTCGGCGTAGCGATGATCAGCGGCTTGATGAAATCGCGTTTCATCTGGCGGCGCAGCACATGAAAATACTGTGCAGCGGTCGTGAGATTGCAGACCTGGATGTTGTCCTCGGCACATTCCTGGAGGAAACGCTCGATGCGCGCACTGGAATGTTCCGGGCCCTGCCCTTCATACCCGTGCGGGAGTAAAAGGACAATTCCACTGGGCCGCTGCCACTTGGATTCCGCTGACACAATGAATTGATCGATAATGGTCTGCGCACCATTCACGAAATCGCCGAATTGCGCCTCCCACAGGCAAAGCATTTTTGGATATTCAAGCGAATAGCCGTAATCGAATCCGAGCACAGCAGCCTCAGACAGCGGACTGTTGTAAATGCAGATGCGCGCTTGTTTTTCAGCCAGGTGCATCAAGGGCACGTACGGTTTGCCTGTCTTCGCATCGTAAAGCACGGAATGCCGTGTGCTGAAGGTGCCGCGCGAACTATCCTGCCCCGATAACCGAACTGGAATCCCCTCAAGAAGCAACGACCCAAATGCGAGCGCTTCAGCGAAATGCCATTCATATGGACCGCCATCCTCGAAGACTTGACGCTGATGCTCGATCACGATGCGTTGTATCTTTGGCTGAACCTCGAAACCATCCGGGACACGGGTGAGGCTTTCCACGATCGTTTTCAGCGTCTTCTCGCTGATAGCAGTCGGCTCGGACTCGCTTGTGTATTCAGGTTGAAAGATGGCCGTTGATTCTCTGAATTTGGCTTTCTGGTTCGCTCTGCGTTTTTCGATCGCATTCACTTCGTCGCGCGTCATTTCGAGTCGCAGGGCGAACTCGGTCTCCAGCGAAGCAGCGTCGTCTTCGGTAAGTGTTCCGGCATCGAGCAACTCGCGCTTATAAAGCTGGGTGACGGATGGACGTTTCTCGATCTTTGCGTAGAGATCGGGCTGTGTGAACGACGGTTCGTCGCCTTCGTTGTGGCCATAGCGGCGATAGCAATACAAGTCGATTACCACGTCACGCCCGAATTGCTGGCGGAACTCGAACGCCAAATCACTTACAAACTTCACTGCGAGTGGGTCATCGCCATTCACATGAAAAATCGGTGCCTCTATCATTTTGGCGATATCCGTGGCGTAACGAGAGGATCGCGCATCTTTCGGAAGCGTAGTGAAACCGATTTGATTGTTCACCACGACGTGGATAGTGCCACCAGTGCTGTAACCATGTAGCTGCGACAAATTCAGCGTCTCGGCTACGATTCCCTGTGCGATGAATGCCGCATCGCCGTGCACGAGTAGCGGCAGAACTTTTTTCCGATGCTCGGTGTCTCCCCGAATTCGTTGCCGGGCGCGCGCTTTCCCTTCGACCACTGGATCCCCAGCTTCCAAATGGCTCGGGTTCGACGAGAGTCGGATTTCAATCTCTGCGCCCGAAGCAAGCCTGCGCACGGCATCATAACCGAGATGATATTTCACGTCGCCATCGCCAGCGACCAAATCGGGAATGTAATTCTCGCTAAACTCAGTGAAGATGACTTTGAGCGATTTGCGCAAAAAATTCGCAAGCACATTGAGCCGTCCGCGATGTGCCATGCCCATGCAAATCTCCTCGACGCCGCCGTCCGGGCACTTGTGCAGGATTGTCTCCAGAGCGACCAGCAGCGTTTCCGCTCCCTGTAACGAAAAGCGTTTTTGTCCGACGTAGCGGGTGTGCAGAAAAATCTCGAACGATT
>DATDAJ010000194.1:0-7299 GCA_036525475.1 Candidatus Udaeobacter sp. | reverse complement strand
AGAACGGGCCAGAGGCACTGCGCGAAGTGGCGAAAGTCCATTTCCGCACCGCGCATGAGATTGCTCCGGAGCATTACCTCGCGCCGCCCGCTCGCGGAGATTGGCGACCGCGCCGCTCCCCAAACGTTAGTTGAAATGCCGGATTCAAAAAATTGCTTTTTTGTGCTTCATTGGGCCACCGGCAGAGTCACAAGGAACGATTACTAAAATAGATATGGCGAAATTAACCAAGCGCGACATTGTGGTGTCGATCAGCAATCAGACCGGGATGGTGCAGCATCAGGTCTTCGATGTGGTGCAAAAGACCCTTGATAAAATCACCGACAGCCTTGCCAACAATATTCCGGTTGAGTTGAGAAACTTCGGCGTGTTTCTACCGCGCCTTACCAGGCCGCGGATCGGACGAAACCCTAATCAACCGGGTAGCAGTTTTGTCATTCCGCCGCGTGCGACGGTGAAATTCAAGGCGGGTAAAATCATGCGGCAACGCGTGGAAAAGCTCTCTCGCCAATTAAAAGAAGCGGAAGAGCGAAAGGTAAACACAGAGGTCGGCGCACACGCTGGCGAATGACTGGATCTGAGCGGACGATTGCGCCTGTGACCCAGATTCGCAGGACCGGTTGTCTCTACTCTACGAATCGGAGAGCAAGCTCTGGATCGTTTTCTCCAAGCGCTCAAAATTAATCGGCTTGGTCAGATGCTCAGCGAAGCCTGCTTCTCTGGCTTGGTTTATATCCTGTTCGCTGCCGAAACCGCTCAAAGCGATCCCCGGCAAACGTTTGTTGAGACGCACTTCGCGCATTAACTCGTAGCCGCTGCGATCGGGCAATCCGATGTCGCTGATTAGCAAGTCGAATTCCTGTGTACGGACTTTCTCCACAGCCTGCTCAGCGGAATGGGCAATGGTGATCTGGTAGCCGCGGCGTTCGAGCATTCTTTTCATACCGAGACACGTATCGTGATGATCGTCTACGAGCAGGACGCGCCGGTGACTCGCAACTGCGACGTCCGGTTTCCGATCAGTTGGTCGATCCTCCCCGTGCCCATCCCGCTCGATGGGGCTTTCAACGGTGTTTAGCTCGACTGTAAAAATGGCGCCTTGATTTTTTCCGGAGCTTTGGACACGAATGTGTCCGCCGTGCGCGTCGATCAACGTCTTTGAAATCGTCAGACCAAGCCCAAGTCCTCCAAACCGACGGGTGATATCACTCTGTCCCTGTTCAAATGCGTCAAAAATTTTGTCGATTGTCTCGGACTCAATGCCAATCCCGGTGTCGATAACGCGTATTTCAATCTTGTCCGGGGCCGGATTCAGAGTTTCGATGCTAATGCGGCCTTTTTCCGGGGTGAACTTGACGCTGTTCTTGATCAGGTTCCAAAAAACCTGCTGCAGGCGCGCTGGATCGCCTTCCACGTAGGTATGAACCGCGCGAAGGTCAAACTTCACTTCAAGGTTTTTCGCCTCGATTTCGGCACGGCATATCTCGTAAGCGCGCTGGAGGATTTGATGGATGGAAATAAGTTCGAAGCTGAGTTGGAGTTTGCCTTTCGAGATGCGAGTGATGTCCAGCAAATCGTCGATGAGGCGTGCTTCCAATTCGACATTTCGGCGGACCACCTCAAGCGCTTCCCTGACGGGCTTGGAATCGGGGACCTCGGCTTCGAGTTCTCCCACCATCGCGATCACGGGCGTGAGAGGGCTTCGCAACTCGTGAGATAGTTGTGCGAGGAACTGGTCCTTTGCGGCGTTTGCGGCAATCAACTCCTGCCGCAGTGTGACATCGCGCGTCTTGTCTTCCACCAGATAAAGCACGCCTTGAACGGTTTCCTTCGCCCCTTGCAGTCGGAGCAGATTGATGTCGAGGAAATGCGTTATGCCTGACTTATCTTTCAACGGATGCTCGATCAGTTGAAACGGCGTTCCGAAATTAAGGACCCGCTCAACTGCCCCGGGAGGCGCAATCTTTATATCATCGCAGGTGGTTTGGGTGAGGTCGCGACCCGCCGGCAGCTCTCCGAAACGTTCAGCCATCCGAGCAAATGCCTCGTTGGCATGCAGAAATCGGCGAGAAACAGGATCGATTAGAGCGATCCCGCCAGGCATGTTCGCCAGCATTTTCTCGTTGAAGATAACTTCACGCTCGAGTTGCTGCTTTGAATCCAGTTGCCGTTGGTAGAACCGGCTGCCCAGCCAGGCGAACACACCCGTCAGAACCACGAGCCAAGCTGTTAGGACCGTCATTCGCCCGAGAAGATCGTGAACCGGTTTGTAGGCTACCGCGAGCGGCTGCTCCACCAATGCCACCCAACTAGTCGATTCGATATGACTGAAGGAATAAAGATTGTCGTGATATTCGAAGTGCCCATCCTTGCTCTGCCGAATCTTGTTGAGCAGCTCGCCGCTCTCAGATGAAGTGGTGCCGGGATTTGGTTTGAAATCATTGGCGAAGAGCGCTGCACCTTTTTGGTCGAGAACCTGGAAAACGAAGCGATCGGAAAACTCGATCGTGGACAATCGCTTGCCAATTCTCTCTATAAGAACCGAGTCGCCGACGAATCCAAGAAGCGTCCTGTCAGGAGCGCGAACAGGGGCGACAATGTTGGCTACAAGCCGGTTATCGGAGAACCTGGGATGAATCGACGACACGACCGGTTGCTCCGATGCAGTCGCTTCTTCCCGCCAGTAATTCGCCCCAAAGTCTTTGCCGACCATCTCTGGTGTGCTGGGGATTGACCCGAGCAAAGCGCCATCCGGCCCAGCGAGGAACATCCCATCAACGTTTGGATGCGAATAGAAAGCGGAGTTGACCCACTGTTGGGCTGCGGGGGCAGGATTTGGCGAACTGAGAATCCGGGCGACCTCAGGAAGGCTCTCGTAATAGTTGATAATTTCGCTGCTACGGCTGAGATCGGTTCTGACCACGTGGCCAAGCAATTGCACCAGCGTTTGCCGGTCTCTCAAAATGCGTGATTCCAATGTGTCGCGCAGGATCGTGTAGGAAACGATCAGGGTCAGGACTGACGGAATCCATCCCGCCAGCAGAATCGGAATAATGATCTTTGAACGCTCGAAACGCTCGCGCCTTCGTTTCGTCATGAAATTTCCCAATAAAATGCCGGTGTTTAGCAGAAAACCGACTGAGTCACCGTTAACCTGCTGCTCGTCTCAGGCAAGAAGGAATTCCCGTAGAGAGGGCGCCGATTTTCAGACTCACGGTTCCCGGCGAACACCGATATCGCCAAACCGCCTGGCATCGCAATTGCGAACCGATAAGAGACTGCTGTATATCAACACGATGTGACGGCGGTTCTCACCGGCAACCATTTGATTTTTGAATTGACGCACCTGTTGGAAATTGCATCATGTCGGCCTGACTGCCTCATCCATTGGCAGCCATAGCAATATCCATGCAAGAAAGCATCGGACATATTATCTGGTCGGCTTGTTACCTGAGTGTGCTCATCGGGCTTTCGGCTTATGGGATCCATCGCTATTTCATCATTTATTTGTATTTGAAAAACCGTAAACGGCCGCCGGTTCCGACCCGCTACTTTGAGAATCTGCCGAAAGTGACGGTGCAGTTGCCGATTTTCAATGAAGTGTATGTCGCCGAGCGGCTGCTCCGTTCCGTGAGCGAACTCGATTATCCACAAGAGCTTCTGCAAATCCAGGTACTGGACGATTCAACGGATGAGACGTGCGAGATTACCGCGGCGTGTGCTGAGGAATTGCGCCAGCGCGGTTTCAACGTCCAGCGCATCCACCGGACTGATCGGACGGGCTTTAAGGCTGGCGCCCTCTCCGTGGGACTCGCTGCTGCGGAGGGCGAATTTCTTTGCATCCTCGACGCCGATTTTGTTCCGGAAAAAGACCTGCTTAAACGCACGGTCCATTTCTTTACCGATCCAAAAGTCGGAATGATCCAAACGCGGTGGGGGCATTTGAACCGCGGCTATTCACTGCTCACGCGCATGCAGGCGATTTTTTTGGATGGACATCTTTTGCTGGAGCAAATCGCGCGTAGCCGCAGCGGCCGGTTTTTCAATTTCAACGGGACAGCTGGACTGTGGCGCCGTTCATGCATCGAGCAGAGCGGGGGGTGGCAGCACGATACATTGTGTGAGGACCTCGATCTGAGCTATCGGGCGCAACTCGCGGGCTGGAAGTTCATTTATCTCTCTGACGTCGTCACTCCGGCGGAGCTGCCGGTGGACATGAATGGGTTCAAATCTCAGCAGCATCGCTGGACGAAGGGTTCAGTCCAGACATGCAAGAAGTTGTTGCCGAGCGTTTGGCGAAGCCGGCTACCCTTTCCAATCAAGCTGGAAGCCACCGGGCATTTGATGTCGAATTTCGCATACCTGCTGCTGGTACTCCTTTGCGTCCTTTTATATCCTTCCACCGGTGGACCTCCAGTTGGCTGGGTTCGCACAGTCCTGGTCGACGTTCCCATTTTTCTCACAGCATCGGCGTCAGTCGGCCTTTTTTACATTTGTGCCCAACGCGAGTTGCATCCCCGAACATGGATCAAAGAACTCCTTTTTCTGCCATGTTTGCTTGCATTAGGAATTGGTCTCTCGCTCAACAACGCGCGAGCAGTGCTCGAAGCGATGATCAACCACAAATCGGATTTCACGCGGACGCCAAAGTACGGAATTGAACGCAAGTCGCAGCCATGGCGGAGCTGTAAGTACCGGCCGCTTAAGTCGGCGCTCCCGCTCGCGGAGCTGGCGTTTGCCATCTATTTCAGCTACTTCGTCGTGCATGCTATCATGCACCGGCAGTTTTTGTCGGTCCCGTTTCTGCTGATGTTCCAGGCTGGATTCCTCTACGTCTGTCTCAGTTCCTTCGTCAGTCGTTGGTCAAAATTCAATCTTGGCAGTTCACGGGCTCGGAGCACAATTCCCGCGTGACAAATCGAAATTGTCGAGTAAAAGATTGGGCCATGCTTCGGCCCGTTGCAGTCATTCTTTGTGTAATCTCAGCTACATCCGCGTTTGCGACCGCGCCGCTGGACACTTCGAACCAGCTGATCATCAGCGTCCGCGATCAGAAGCTGGTGCTTCTGCGCAACGGCAGCAAAGTGGCGACCTATCCCATATCAACGTCAATGTTCGGCTTGGGCGACGCGTTTGGGCGAATGACCACTCCTCTCGGTTATTTAGCGGTAGAAAAAAAGATCGGTGACAATGTGCCGGTCGGCGCTGTTTTCCATAAGAGGCGATTGACAGGTGAAGTTCTTCAGCCCAACGCTCCTGGCCGCGACCCCATCACTACGCGCATCATCTGGCTTCGCGGACTCGAGGCGCAGAACGCGCATGCGTTTCAACGCTGCATTTATATTCATGGTACGCCTGAGGAAAACAAAATTGGTCGCCCCGCAAGTTACGGCTGCATCCGCATGAAATCGAAGGATGTTGCCGAGCTCTACGACCAGGTGTCGCTCGGTGCTGTAGTGCAAATTATTCCTGATCGGCTGCCCAAAATGGAAAAGGCGAAGCCGCGTCAGGAAATGAGCGGCGGTGTCGTCGCTGCAAACACAACGCCGCAGCCGGCACCGCAGATAGCTGCCACGAAGGCTGCAAAGATAACGACGCAACCGGCACCGCAGATAGCTGCAACGACGGTTGCAAAGGCAACGGCACAGCCGCCGCCGGAAATAACTGCTACGAAGGCTGCCAACGTCACGCCGCAGGCGCCACCGCAGATAAGTGCCTCCATGCTCGCCATGCCACCTTCCAGCTCACTCAGCTTGGAACAAATGCGGACGGCTGGAGCGCTTGCCGGCGCCCGGCAAAAAGCGAAACTCGCAGCGAACAAACGCTTATAACAACCGCGCCAGCGGGCGTTCGCTCGATAACATTCTTGATCGCCGATGGCCAACACGAGATCAGCCGGTAAACGTGCCCGACAGACGCTTAGACGAGCGGCCCATAACCGAAGCGTTAAGACGCATCTGCGCAGACTTCAAAAACAAATCCGCTCAGCGCCAGAGCGCACCGCTGAACAGATTCGCGCGGCGATTTCTGCTATCGACAAAGCAGCCAAAAATGGCGTCATTCATCGCAACGCCGCCAATCGTCGCAAGGCGCGGCTGAACAAGGCGCTCGCGGCGAAATAAACGAGCTGTCATCCTGAGCGGAGGGAAGCGGCAGTCGAAGGATCCCGCGAAAGTTCACTTTGAGTCATGCAACGGGATTCCTCGACTGCGCTCGGAATGACGAGTTCCAAATGCCCATTGCATATCTTAGTGGCCGGATAGATTCTGTGGAATGATTCCCGCGCTTCTTCTTATCGTATCCGCGGTAGTGTTTCGCATAGTCACCGGCTTCTTCGGACATTCTGATTCGATCGGCTGGCTGAACTTCGCCCCCATCGCCGCGATTGCGCTCTGCGCCGCTGCTTACTTCCCACGGAAGTATAAATTCAGCGTCCCGATGATCGCACTGTTGATCTCTGATATCGTGTTGAATGTCCACTACGGGTTTTCATTCTTTAATCCATTCGTTCTCTCGCACTACCTTGGTTTTGCGATTATCGGCTGCCTCGGTTTGCTTCTGCAAAGCCGCGCGTCGTGGAAAACGCTCCTTCCCGGTTCGATCGCCGCGTCGCTCATTTTCTACGTCGTCACGAATTCCGTGTCATGGATCTATGATCCCGGTTATGCCAAGAATTTTGCCGGGCTTATTCAAGCGCTCACGGTTGGATTGCCTCAGTACAGTGCGACCCCAAGCTGGATGTTTTTCCGTAATTCACTCGTCAGCGATCTGGTCTTCACTTTTCTGTTTGTTGTTTGCATGAACGCGGGGCGAAAAATGGGGAGATCGAGGGAACGCGCCGCGCAATTCCGTCCTCTCGCGGCTCGATATTAACTATGCAGTCGGTGGAGCAGCGCGACGAAGTCGAGATGCTCTCGCTAATGCTGTTGATCCGGCGCTTCGAAGAACGCGCCAGTCAGCAGTATCAAGCGCAGAAGATTGGCGGCTTTTGTCACCTTTACATTGGTCAGGAAGCTGTCGTGACCGGGGCGATCGCGGCCGTGCGGCCGGATGATTACGTAATCACTGCTTACCGTGATCACGGCCATGCCTTGGCCCGGGGTACGAGCGTGAATGCTTGCATGGCGGAGCTCTTTGGTAAAGAGACCGGCTGCTCGCGTGGACTCGGCGGGTCGATGCATTTTTTTGACAAGCGACACAACATGTATGGCGGCCACGCGATCGTTGCCGCCCACGTACCGCTGGGGGTTGGGTTGGCCTTTGCTATCAAATACCGGGGCGAGGATCGCGTCACGCTTT
>DATDAJ010000193.1:0-6519 GCA_036525475.1 Candidatus Udaeobacter sp. | reverse complement strand
TAGTTTCCTGAAGAACTCCGATAAATCGCGAGCAGGCGGCGAAATCGTCGCTGAGTGGAAACCAGAGAAAAAATACGAAGCGTTCGACGGAGTTTTGAACGGCGGGATCATCGGCACATTACTCGATTGCCATTGTAACTGGACGGCAGCCTATCATCTGATGAAACGCGCAGGCGAAAATCGCCCGCCTTGCACGGTTACTGCGGAATACGCCATCAAACTGCTGCGGCCGACACCTACGAACGACTCCGTGTTTCTCAATGCCAAGGTTGTTGAGATCACTGATGACCGTGCAACCATCGAGGGAACACTGAGCGCCAGCGGAAAGATTTGCGCCAGATGCCGGGGGGTCTTCGTGGCGGTGAAAGAAGGCCATCCCGCGTATCATCGATGGTAGCTGCTTTGCTTTTGTTGCTCGCTGCGGCCACTGGAGGGGCGAGCTCTGCGAGCCCGACTGCCCAGCGTGACGGTGCGGCGTCGCAGAGCTCCGCCCTCCAAAAGGGAAACACCAGTAAAATTCATTTCGAAGATCGGATCGCGGCTGTCGAGCGGCGAACCGGCGCTCGGATCGGTGTAGCTGCGCTGGACAGTGGCAGCGGTAAACGTCTCGATTACCGATCGGAAGAACGTTTCCCGATGTGCAGCACGTTTAAATTCCTCGCTGCAGCGGCGGTTTTGAGGCGCGTAGATGGAGAGAAAGAGAAATTAGATCGGTTCGTGTCGTATGCCGAAAAAGACATTCTGGAATATGCGCCCGTCACGAAGGCTCAGGTTAAAGACGGTGGGATGACGCTTGGCGCCTTGTGCGCAGCGGCGATCGAACAGAGCGATAACACGGCCGGCAATCTTTTGCTGGATGTAATTGGCGGACCCGCTGGACTGACAAACTTCGTGCGCAGCATCGGCGATGAGAAGACGAGACTGGACCGCAAAGAACCGGAATTGAATAGCGCCATTCCCGGCGATGAACGCGACACCACAAGCCCCGCGGCGGTGTGCGCAAACATGCAACGGTTGCTGCTGGGCAATGTGTTATCCGAATCTTCACGGCATCAGCTCGAAGATTGGTTGCGGCACAACAAGACTGGCGCACTCATGATTCGGGCTGGCATTTCCAAAACATGGACAGTCGGGGACAAAACGGGTCGATGCGCAAACGGCGCTACAAACGATGTTGCCATTATTCGTCCACCTGGGCGTGCACCGATTCTTATCGCTATTTACTCGATCGGTTCGAGATCCTCAGCGGATGATCGTGCTGCAACGGTTGCGGAAGCAGCGCGCGCCGCTGTGGAGTTTTTATCTCCGTAGAACAGCAAAATGCCGGTAATTGTAGCCGTCGCCCTGTGGGCGACGCCACATAGAACGTGTTAAGTACCTATCAGCCCCGCGCTTCCCACAGGGAAGCGGCGACAGAATTACTTGCCTGAATTTCGCCGATGCGCGACTCGCGTTGTTGGATTTAGCTATCGTTCATGAAAACCTCGAGCTTCCGCATCGTTCCTCTTCCCACGGAAATTGCAGACGCAGCGCGGCACGTAGCAAACGCGGGTGCGGCAGATCACGCGCTCATCACAGTGGATGAGCCCGGAAGCGCTCCGTGCCGCCACTGCCTGCGGTGGGCGCAGCCTGGTGAACGCGTCATTCTGTTTCCGTACGCCGCGATTCCGTCTGGTCAGCCGTATTCTGAGACGGGTCCGATTTTTGTTCACGCCAACGAGTGTCCGCGCTACAGCGCGACTAACGAATACCCTGCCGACTTTCGCAATGGCCGCGTGTTTCGCGCTTACGATTCAAAATACAACATCATCGACGCGCAAATTGTGAATGGCAGCGAACCGGAAGTCGTGATCGAAAGTCTATTCCAAAATCCCGACACTGCGTTTGTTGATGTACGCAGCATTACCCGCGGCTGCTTTACGTTCCGGGTTCGACGCGCATGATGAGGATGGGTATGCGTTCAAAATTCGCTGCTCGAATTTCGTCGATGCATCAACGATTCTGAGCGCTTAGCTTTTTCGCATGAAAACGCTCGAACTTCTGCCGCCCACTGAGACGATGTATCGCGCACTGGTGAACCGCGATCCGAGCTTTGAAGGAATTTTTTACATCGGCGTGCGCACCACTGGAATTTTCTGCCGGCCCACATGTTCGGCGAAAAAACCGGCGCGAGAAAACGTCGATTTTTTTGCAACATCAAGCGACGCTCTGGAAAGCGGTTATCGGCCTTGCTTGCGCTGCCACCCGCTCGATCCAAACGCGCGTCCGCCGAAACTGATCGAGCGCTTGCGCGCGGAAGTGGAGCGCGCGCCGGACGGACGCCTGACGGACAAGGAGTTGGCCGCGCTCTCGATCGATCCTTCAACCGCGCGGCGACAGTTCATGCGCCATTATGGTATGACATTCCAGGCGTATCATCGCGCGCGTCGGATTGGCCTTGCTTTGAATCAGGTGAGGCAAGGGGATCGCGTGGATCAAGCGAGAGACGGAAGTGGTTTTGAATCGGAAAGCGGTTTCCGCGACGCGTTCACGAAGATCTTTGGCGAATCGCCAACAAACGCCAGGACGCATGCACCACTGTTTGCGGAGCGAATCGATTCGCCGCTCGGGCCAATGATCGCGGTCGCTGACGACCAAGGCTTGCGTTTGCTAGAATTCATCGACCGGCGCGCGACAGAACGCGAACTGTCGATTTTGCGAAAACGATTGCGCACGAATGTCGTGCCTGGGAAACATCGGTATCTCGATACCGTCTGTTCACAACTGAGGGATTACTTCGCCGGCAGGAAGCTCGAGTTTGAAGTTCCGTTGGCTCCCGTCGGCTCGGAATTCCAATTGCGCGCGTGGAAAATCTTGCAGTCCATTCCGGTCGGCGAAACGCGTTCTTATTCATGGATGGCAAAGAGGTTGGGCGATGAAAATGCGCGGCGCGCAGTTGGTCGCGCGAATGGAACGAACATGATTTGCATCGTCATCCCATGCCACCGCGTGATCCGCGCCGACGGCACGTTGTGCGGATACGGCGGCGGTTTGTGGCGCAAAAAATGGCTGCTCGATCACGAACAGCGCTACGCGGGTGGTCGAAAAGCGGGTAGTGATCAGTAATCGGGATCGGTGATTAGTAAGGTGTCCTGCCTACGCGCCCGGAAGGACTCGAACCTTCGACCTACGGATTAGAAATCCGTTGCTCTATCCGGCTGAGCTACGGGCGCAGGATGAGCACAGACATATACCGCGTTTCGCGACGAATGAAAGCTGCTGAGCAGCCAGTGCATTTCATCGAAACGCACTTGGTTGCAGAGCGAGGATTGACGCACCGCTACAGACTTGATAAACGCTAGGGCACAGACCGCCCGGTTTGCCTGCCATGGCGAAGGAAGCTTCATCGGCCAATCCCTCTATTCCATTGCACGAAGTGCTGAAGGCCGAGTTCGCGGTGTTGCATGGAAAATTACCGCCTGATCCTCCCAATTCGACCGACCCAAACACCCGCTTAAGAGCAATCTGGGCGGCTGTGCACGAGCTGCCGGAAAAGCGTGCCGCGCTCTGCATTTCCGGTGGCGGCATTCGCAGCGCGACATTTGGACTGGGAGTGTTGCAGGGCCTCGCTCGCTGCGGTTTGCTCGACAAGTTCCACTATCTTTCCACCGTCTCGGGCGGCGGATACATCGGCAGTTGGCTGAGCGCCTGGATTAACCGTGCCGGCCTAACAAGTGTTACCACTCAACTCGCACATCAGAGCGAGCACACGAGACCCAATCCGGAACCGCTCGAGATTCAGAATCTGCGCAGCTACAGCAATTATCTCAGCCCGCGGCTCGGGTTTTTCTCGGCGGATAGTTGGACGCTTGTTGGCACCTATTTGCGCAACCTGATGTTGAACTGGTTTGTGATCATTCCATTGCTCGCGGCGTTTCTCGCGCTGCCGTGGATTTTCAGCTCAATCGTGATGATGGATCCGCCGCTGCGAACCGACGCGCTATTCTGGAGCGGAGCCGCACTGGTCGTGATCGGCGTCGCTTACATGGGACTGAATTTGCCGTCGGGCGGCGATCGGCGATGGAATCAAAAGCGATTCCTGTTGTTCTGTCTTTTGCCGCTATTCCTCGCCTCGGTCCTCATGACCATTCATTGGGCCTGGTTCAACTATTATGGACGTTCGCTGATTGCCTTGCCATTCTTCGGCTTCGGGCAACCGCAGACATGGGTGCCGTTTCTCTATCTTGGAATAGCGCTGCATATCGTCTCATGGCTGACGTCGTTACTTCCCGCGCACGGATTTCGACCATTGGAATTCCTCGCGGTAATCGTATCTGGCGCCCTGGGTGGGGTGGTTCTGTGGTTAGGCGCGCAAAAGTTGTTTCCGCATCCTGTGATGCAAATGGAGTTGTACATTTGCATTGCTGTTCCCGGTTTCATGGCACTGTTTTTTCTGGCTATCATGGCATTCGCCGGAATGTCGAGCCGTTGGACCGAGGACCCGGATCGTGAATGGTGGGGGCGTGCAGCTGGTTGGTTGCTGGCAATTGCTCTTAGTTGGCTGATCGCCAGCGGATTGGTCGTCTTCGGACCGCTTTCGCTAAAATGGACGTGGTCGTTCATCACTGCCGGAGGTCTGGCAGGACTTCTTACCGTCCTTGGCGGCCGCAGCCCGATGGTTGCGGCGAGCGAAAAGGAGCGGGCGACCGCGAGTCCGCTCGGTCTTATTTTGTCCAAGGCATCGACGATCGCGGCGCTGATCTTTGCGGCGATCCTCTTAATTCTCATCACCCAGGCAACTACTTCGGTGATGAAGAAGTTGATTCAAGCCTATCACATTAAATTGAGTTACCAGGCGATGTTGAACTCCAAGTCCGGGCTGCTCGGACGTCCTGAGGAATATCTTAACGTGATTTTCTACACGCCATGGTGGCTGGTGGTTCCGTTCGGGGCGCTACTTTTGCTCGCGAGCGTCGTGATGGCACGTCTGATCAACGCAAACAAGTTTTCATTGCACGGAATGTATCGCGAACGGTTGATTCGCGCTTACCTCGGCGCGTCGAATTCGAACCGGAACGAAAATCCATTCACGGGATTCGATGAGAACGACAACATCAAAATGCGCGATCTTTGGGTGCAGGAAAAATTTGGCAGGAAACTGATGCCCGTTATAAACATCGCGCTCAATCTGGTTTCTGGCGAAAAGCTTGGCTGGCAGGAACGCAAGGCGCAGAGCTTCACGGTCAGCCCGTTGCACTGCGGCTCGTCAGCGATGCACCCGGGCTATCGCTCTACAACCGGCGCGGATGGGACCGTGTATGGCGGCCCGCAAGGTATCTCGCTCGGATCGGCGATTACGATTTCCGGTGCCGCTGCCAGTCCTAATATGGGCTATCACTCATCCCCTTTTGTCACCTTCATCCTGACATTGCTCAATGTGCGGCTCGGCGCATGGCTTGGAAATCCCGGCGAAGCAGGCGATCACACATTTCACCTTGGATATCCGGAGAGCAGTGTGCAGCCGATTATCGACGAAGCCTTGGGCCTAACGAACGACAGAAGTCCGTACGTGTATCTCTCCGATGGCGGCCATTTCGAAAATCTTGGTCTCTACGAAATGGTGCTCCGTCGCTGCCATTTCATCGTAATCAGCGACGCAGGCCAGGATCCCGAATGTTCATTTGCTGATCTGGGCGAATCCGTGCGCAAAATCCGGATCGATTTTGGGATCCCGATTGAGTTCGAGTCGATGACCATTCATCCGCGCAGTGCAATCGACGCATTGAAGAGTAAATGCCAGAAGGGCCACAACTGCGCCATTGGTCGCATCCGCTATTCGGCGGTGGATCCGGACGTGAACGGAAAGAAGGCGCCCGACGGTATAATTATTTACATAAAGCCAGCCTGTTATGGGGAAGAACCACGCGACATTTACGAATACTTTAAGAGGAGCGAAACATTCCCGCACGAGAGCACCGCTGACCAGTTTTTCGCCGAATCGCAGTTCGAAAGCTACCGAATGCTCGGGGCGCACACGATGGAGAAGCTTTGCACAGATTGCGATGGACAGTTTCGCAGATTCGATGGAGATTTTCGCAGTTTGATTAGTGTGATCTTTGGAAGCCACTTGCAGATCGAAGTGCCGAAGTGGCTCAAAGAGTTAATCCAACCATCTCCAAGCGCCTCCGACGCTGCAGGTGCTGTGGGAGAGCCGAATAAAAATTGTACGGTCGCTACGGCGTTACCACGCTTCGGTTTGCGCTCGTTGCTCGATCTGCTCCAGACTTGGATCAGTATTGCTTATCCAATCTCGCGCCTGATTGATCTCCGTTGGATTAACTGGAATCGCGCGCGGAATTTCTTCGCCTCTCGCCACTAGCCCGCCTTCATATTTCACAGGTTTGGCGCGCTTGATGGGAAATTTCCAATGATGCCCGAATTTGTAGAGAGCGTAATACATGGTCTTGGCTTCGGTCGCGCCAACCCCGCTGCAACGCATGGCATAATAAAACATCCGGTCGCAATCCTGCCACGGCCGCT
>DATDAJ010000192.1:0-2814 GCA_036525475.1 Candidatus Udaeobacter sp. | reverse complement strand
GATCGGATTAACATACTGCGCGCCAGCCACCGTGCGATGCGCCTCGCGCTTGAAGCGCTACTCGAACCGCCGGACCACGTTTTAATTGATGGTTTGCCGGTGATTCCTTTTCCACTTCCGCAGACGGCAATTATCGATGGGGATTGCATCAGCTTGAGTATCGCTGCGGCAAGCGTTATTGCGAAGGTCACCCGCGACCGGATCATGCGTGACTTTTGCGCGCAGTTCCCGCACTATTGTTTCAGCCAGCACAAAGGTTACGGAACAGAACTGCATCTTTTGAAGCTCCATGAATTCGGTCCTTGCCCGATCCATCGCCGATCTTTCGAGCCAGTGGCGCAACCGCTTCTTGCCTTGGGCGAAATCGTCCAAATCCGGTCATCTCCGGCGCGGCGCGCGCGGCGAGAAATTAGCGTGCCGGTTCCTGAAGCGTAGCGGCTACAAAATTCTTTTCCGCAATTTCCGCGGACGCAGTGGCGGCGAAATCGACATTGTGTGCCGCGACAACGACACACTGGTGTTTGTCGAAGTAAAGACTCGGACTCGCGAAGACTTCGGCCGGCCATTCGCGGCAGTGGACCGAGACAAACGGAAGCGAATCTCACGCGGCGCGCTGGCGTGGCTACGAATGCTCGATAACCCCGACATTCTTTTCCGCTTCGATGTGGTGGAGGTAATCGTCGCAGACAAAGCGAAGGCGCGCGTTGAGTTAATCAGAAATGCGTTTCCGCTATCGAAACCATACCTGTACTGATCCGGAAGCCTTTCGTCCGCGCTGGACAAAGACGCTACCGTTGGCACAATCATAATTCTGCGTCATGGCCGAACCCATACTCGTCGCGCAATCCAAGGAGCCGATTTTTTTGCTGCCTAAAATGGCGAACCGCCACGGGTTAATCGCAGGCGCCACGGGCACAGGAAAAACGGTCACACTGCAAACACTCGCGGAAAATTTTAGTGCCCGTGGTGTGGCGGTATTCATGGCCGACGTCAAAGGCGATCTCGCCGGCCTGAGCCAGCCGGGCGCGAACAATCCGAAAATCGTCGAACGGGCCAAGGAGCTTAAAATCGGCAATTTTACCGGCGAAGCCTGCCCGGTCGTTTTCTGGGATGTGTTCGGTGAGCAGGGACATCCCGTGCGCGCGACGGTTTCGGAAATGGGCCCATTGCTACTCGGACGATTGCTGAATTTAAACGACACGCAGGCGGGCGTTCTCAACATGGTTTTCAAAATCGCCGATGATAACGGGTTACTTCTCCTCGATCTCAAAGATCTCCGATCGATGTTGCAGTACGTCGCCGACAACGCCGACCAATTTAAAACCCAGTATGGAAATATTTCCGCTGCCAGCGCCGGAACGATCCAGCGCAACCTGCTCGCGCTGGAATCGCAGGGAGCAGATAAATTTTTTGGTGAGCCTGCGTTAAATCTCGAAGATTTAATCCAGACGCAAAATGGGCGCGGCGTCATTAACATTCTTGCTGCTGACAAGCTGATGCAAAAGTCGCCGAAAGTTTACGCGACGTTTCTGCTCTGGATGCTGTCGGAGTTGTTTGAGAATCTTCCTGAAATTGGCGATCCGGAAAAACCGAAGCTCGTTTTCTTTTTTGATGAAGCGCATCTGCTCTTTACGGACATCGAGCCGGCAGTTGAACAGAAAATTGAGCAGATGGTGCGACTGATCCGTTCCAAAGGCGTCGGTGTTTACTTCGTCAGCCAGAACCCGCTCGATATTCCAGAGGTTGTTCTTGGGCAGCTCGGCAATCGGGTGCAACACGCTTTACGCGCCTTTACTCCGCGCGATCAGAAGGCAGTGAAAGCCGCTGCCGAGACATTTCGGCAAAACCCCAAACTGAAGACTGAAACGGTGCTCACCGAGCTAGCTGTAGGCGAAGCGCTTGTATCAATGCTGGATGAAAATGGCAGCCCGGAAGTTGTCGAGCGCGCGAAAGTTATCCCGCCACGCAGTCAGGTTGGCGCGATCACGTTGGAGCAGCGGAAGCAAATCATCAATTCATCGGTGCTCGCGGGTCACTACGAAAAGGCGATTGATCGGGAATCAGCTTATGAAAAATTGCAGGCGAGAGCAGGGGAGAAGACCCAAAGCGCTGGCACGCCGCCAGTGACAGAAAGCGAGTCTACAACGGAAAGACCGCAATCCTCAGTTCTTTCGGACGCATTGGGAACCGTGACTGCTGCCTTTCAGCCAACAATCGGTCCGCGCGGCGGTGTTCACGATTCGTTTGCTACTTCAATGGCCAAGAGCGCGATGCGCGCCGCGAGCAGCTCAATCGGCCGGCAAATCGCTCGCGGCCTGCTTGGCGGAATCCTCGGCGGCGGCGGACGACGCAGGTAATTGTAGCGGCGTTTGTGTCAAACTCCGAAACGCATCCGCTTCTCTGTAGCGGCGGTCTCTGACGACCGAAGGTGATGTAGCGCCACGGCCTTGCGGGCCGTGTCCGGGACGTCGCACAGCGACGTGGCCACACAAGAAATCGCCGGACACGCGAAGCGCATCCGGCGATCTAAGTCATTCTCAGTTTATGGCGTTGGCGCAGCCTTCGCTTCTTTCTTAGCGCCCTTGCCCGCTTTCACTTCGATGTCGGTTGCGGACATTGTATAGGTGACATGAACTTTATCGCCAACTTTGACGTCACCTGTGACTTTGGTATTCGCGTCGCGATTAATTTCCCAACGGTCTTTCCCCTTCTGCACCACGATCATTGAATCATTCACTTCCAGGACCGGCCCTGTGACCTCATAAGTCTTCGCACCCGCGGCAAAAGCTGCGCTACTTAGCGCGAGGCTTGCGG
>DATDAJ010000191.1:0-3615 GCA_036525475.1 Candidatus Udaeobacter sp. | reverse complement strand
CGCTGCTGCAAAGTCGCTTTCCCCACCGTCATGGCTAACGATCGTCGACTTCCATCGGCTTACTCCCCTGAACACCCGAGACCTACTCACTCCATACCCAGGCAAGGGGCTTTGCCGTTCTCATTGATGAAGCAGTCGATCCATGTCGTGACAACGGGCAGCGGGTACCGAACTCAGGTCGACCACGGGCTATCGCCGCGTGATCCGTTGAAATGTTAAATCGTTAAAGCGGCGGATAAAAAAATGCTGCCGCGCCGTCTACTAACCTGAAGTCGCGGTCGTCGACTGCCACAAACACCGATGAACATCAGTGCGGTTCGTACGCCAGATCCCTATCCCGATTGAAACTTGCTCGCTGCCCGCACTCGCTCGCTCCTACCCTCGTCACTTTACCTTGATCACTCGCACTTCCCAGTGCTTGCGCCAGCTACCCTAGCTGCGTTGCCGTCTATCCGCGCGATCCCCATCGCGACGTATTCTACCTCGCTGATCCCATCAGCTCGATTCGGCGGAGTTGGTTATTCCCGATCTGTGGCAACAGGCGGCTATCCGGACAAGAGCCCGGTTTGAAGAAGCGGCATTGGTCGCAGCCTTCGTCGCGAAACTAGTGCTAAAATGACTTCCCGGGCATGGGTCGGACAGTCGTGTTTGCATCAGTCCGTGCTCCGCTAATCGTAACATTGAGGCGGCGTGGACACTACACCGAATGGAGTTACGATAGGTTGATGGGCAAGCGGATCGGTTTTTTTATTTTCGATGGCCTAACTGCGCTCGATCTGGTGGGGCCATTCGACACCTTCGCAGTCGCGACCGAGCTCGCGTCATCTCGTGAAAATGGCCGTGCCTACGATCTCGTGACTGTGGGGCTAAAGAGCAAGGCAGTGGTGGCAGAGTCTGGGATGCGCTTTCATCCTGATACCACAATTCTGAAGGCTCCTGCTCTGGACACTCTGATCATACCAGGAGGGGAAGGACTGCGTCGTGCGGATGTTGCGAGCAAGATTTCCGACTGGTTACAGCGACGAGCCCCAAACACCCGCCGGCTGGTGTCGATTTGTACAGGTATATATGGTCTCGCTTACGCCGGCTTACTTGATGATCGGCGAGTGAGCACGCATTGGCGCTTCGCTTCGCGAATTATTCGCGAGTTTCCAAAACTCAAAGTGGAACCCGACGCTCTCTTTGTGAAAGACGGAGCGTTTTATACTTCGGCCGGTATAGCGGCGGGGATTGATCTGTGCCTTGCGTTAATTGAAGAAGATTACGGACCCAAACTGGCACTCGATGTCGCGCGTGAGCTGGTCGTTTACTTAAAGCGGCCGGGCAGCCAGGAACAATACTCACAACCTTTGCAGTTCCAGATTCGGTCCAGCGATCGATTTTCCGAGATCATCGCCTGGATTGCCGGCCATCTCGGCGAAGATCTTTCTCAAGAGGTGTTAGCTAGCAAGGCTGCGTATTCGCCACGACATTTCGGGCGTCTGTTCAGAAATGCATATGGCGTGACGCCAGCGCGGTTTGTGGAGAAATTGCGCATGGACGAAGCCAGAGCACGCCTGGCGATTCCACGAAGCACGGTCGAGAATGTTGCGGAATCGGTTGGCTTTAAGAATCGCTTCGTCTTTAGCCGCGCGTTCGAGCGTCGGTTCGGTCTGAGCCCGAACGCATATCGACAAAGTTTTCAGTCTTCGGCCAAACCGGTTTAGCGAAATCGTCGTTTCTGACTGAATTCATCACAATCTTGTCCTCGACAGGGTTGCTTACGCTTGCACTCTCTGGCCATGTTTATGAAATCTATTTGGATTGGTGTTATTGGAGTCATGCTTTTTGTCGCAAGTGCATCGGCCGCCAGTTCCGTACTGCAGGGAATCGTCAAGGATGTTAACGGACATCCGATTAAAGGCGCGGATATCCGGATTGAAGCGACAAAGACTGGCAGATTGCTCACGACGGTTAAAACGAATGTAAACGGCCGTTACAGTTTAGAGGGTCTCGCGGCAGGCAATTACCGGGTGACACTGGTTGTGAATGGTGCCGTGAAGGCTTCCATCAATAATACGACGCTCGAACCAGGTGAATCGACACAGCTGAATTTTGGGCTCAAACAAACGCGCGCGTCCGTAACCGTAACGAAAGGTAAACATAGGGTTTGGATGCCGGCATTTACCGGAAGTCGTCTGCCCGGTCGCTGGGTGGAAGTTGATGACAGTGGCGGCTGGTCGGCCGAAAACGCTACTGCTAATCACATCATACGCGTTAGTGCGGAAGAACTGGAACGGGTAAAGCACAACAGAACGGATAAATCGCCTCCATGACGCAAACCAGAATGCCCGTGACGCAGTATTAACTGCAAAGCTCTTCGACTTCGTCGCTCGTTCTTGGTTTTGTTTTGATTAGCTTCGCTGTTTAATCGCATGCGGTGAAACCGATTCGGCTTTCCAATCACGCATCGCGCTACATGACTAGGCGCGGTTTTACTGTCCTCGAAGTGGAAGAAGCAATTCGGACCGTTACTTGGCAACCGGCTGAGCTCGAACGTCTCGAATGCCGAAAAACTTTCGCCTATGGCAAGGAGTGGAATGGCAGAGTCTATGCGGCAAAACAGGTTCGACCAATCTTTGTCGAGGAAGCTTCCGAAATTGTTGTGGTGACGGTCTACACATACTATTTTGATCAGCCATGAAAATCAGCTACGACCCCGAAGTCGACGCACTCAGCATCACGTTCCGCGAAACTACCGTTACGACCAAACATTTGGCCGAAGGGATCGCCGCTGACTACGACAGCGAAGGTCGATTGGCCGGCCTCGAAATTCTCGACGCGCAAAAACGCTTCGGTGGAACCGAGACGATGCGTCGCGTGGAATTGGAAGGCGTTGGCACTTAAAGATCCAAGGCGCCTTTGGATTCGGTCATCGTCGCGTGATCCGTTGAAACGTTACATCGTTAAAGCGGATGAAAAATTCGTGCCGGGGCTATTTGCTAACCTGAAGTCGCAGCCGTCGCCTTCAGCGCCTTGATCAATCGCTTCACCCGCTCCTAAGGCAGCTCCATAGGGATCGCTCCGCTGTTCCCGTTGCAAGGCGACCACGTTGCAACATCTTGGCGGGTGATGGAGGGATTTTGAAACTCGCTCGCTTCCCAACTCGCTCGTCGCTACCCTCGCGACTTTACCTTCTATCTCGCTGATCCCATCAGCTCGATTCGGGCCGACTGGTTATTCGCAATTTGTGGCAGAATCGCTGCGCGTGACCACTGACCGCTGACGACCGACAACTGACTACCTTTACGTCAATGTGCCATACGACTGGCGTGTTGAAGCCACAAATTGCATCTGCATTTGGCGCACGGATGTTTTCTCAATGAAGGCAGGGCTGGCCATCGGGCTGGTAATTCCCGATCTGTGGCAACAGGAGGCAGTGCGTGCGTTGCAACAGGGGAAAGACGTGGTGGTGCAGGCGCCGACAGGATCGGGCAAGACTTACATCTTCGAGCTGCTTTATCCGAACCTCAAAACTCAGGCGGTGTTCACCGTCCCGACCCGCGCACTCGCTAACGATAAATTATCGGAATGGCGCGTGCGCGGCTGGGATGTCGGCATATCCACGGGTGACGT
>DATDAJ010000190.1:0-8494 GCA_036525475.1 Candidatus Udaeobacter sp. | reverse complement strand
CTCTGAAGAAGTCCGTCATCTGGCCAGCACCGACAGCCTTGCCTGTGCTCAACACGGACAAGCGGAAGTAATTGCGGCTCTTCACCGTAAGTATCGTGAAGGCAGTTTGACACTGACTGTGTATCAATCGGTGTTACAGCAATTCGCTGAGGACATCGATGCCGATGCCTTCAGATGGCTGCCGTTGTCCCCGACCGTTCTAGACCGCGTCCGGGTCGACTTCGAGACGCTACCCAGAAGGAATTTCCTTCGCGCATCCGATGCACTACATCTTGTAATTGCGAGGGAAAACGGATTCCGCCAATTGTACTCAAATGACAAAAACCTGCTAGCCGCTGCTCCGCACTTCGGAATCCGAGGTGTAGATGTGTTGGATTAAATTAGGCTCGCGGATGCGCATCCGCGTACGCTTTCTTGAGACGTTCGACGGTTACGTGCGTGTAGATCTGTGTCGTGGAAAGACTGGCGTGGCCGAGCAACGCCTGCACGCTGCGCAGATCCGCGCCGCGATCGAGCATGTGCGTGGCGAAGCTGTGGCGCAATTTGTGTGGGCTCATGGAAATCGGAATGGACGTCCGCCGAACATACCGTTTCAACACCAGCCAAACTGAGCGCGCGGAGATTCGCCGTCGCGCTTTGTTGATGAAGAGGGGACCCGTGTGAACGTTGGCCATCGCCCGATACTTTTGGATCGCTTCCAGCGCCGGCAAACCTACCGGGCAGACGCGTTCCTTGCGGCCCTTGCCGAATACGCGAACCGACTCTGTGTAAGGATCAACATCCGACACATCGAGCGCAGCCAGTTCGCTCAGGCGCAAGCCGCTGCTATAAAACAATTCCATTATGCCTACGTCGCGCAGAGGCATCCATGATGGCGCGGATCGGCTCTTTGGCTCGCGTGTCGGCGCCGTGAGAAGCTCGTCCACCTGTTGGCGCGTCAGGACCAGCGGGAGCTTTTTCTCCATCTTTGGCAGTTGAACTTCGCGGACAGGATTATGTCGCAGCCGTTTCCGGGCGGCGAGAAATTGATAGAAAGTGCGTAGTGCTGAGAATTGCAGTCGCACGTACGAACGCGCCTGCCCGCGTTTCATCACCGCAAAGAGGTAATTGCGAAAATCGTCGGCCGCGCATTTTTTCCACGACGTTTTGTTTTCCGCGCGGAAACTAGTCAACGCATGGCGATACGCCTTGAGCGTGCGCGGCGAAGCATTCCGCTCGTTCGCGAGATAACGCAGGAATTCCTCTGCGAGAGGATCTCGGGATCCCTCAACTGCTCGCGCGTTTGCGCGATCGGCCAGCGATGACGAACCACTCATTCGGGTTTCTCGACAACGTACCGCAGGTCGGTTGGATTAGAGCGACCACTCATTTGGCTTTTGAAGATCGGCGTCGGGGTAGTGGAAATAAGCTCGTACCCCTTCAAAACGAACTCCGGATAAATCCCATTGCTCGCAGGCTCATACACTTTGTCGCCACTGAAGTAGCCGTGGAGCTTGTATTCGTAATTGTTATCACTGCCGAACTCGAGACGTTCGCGGTCCGGCGCAAGTTTCTCTTTCTCATTGAGCATCACCAACTCCGCTGTGCTCCATGGCTGCCCCGGCTTGCGAACGTAACCCCAGAATTTGTAATCGGGTTTGTAGTAACGCCGCCCGATATAATAATCGCCGCTCGGTTCGGCTGCGATTTGTTGCACCATCTCGATTCGCGCCTGCTGAATCCCTTGCGGAACAGTTTCGCAACTGACGAAGAACAGTGCGCCGAGCACCACATTCGTAGCCAACAAATACTGACCGACGGATCTCATTGCTTGAACGGGCATCATTTACGCAGCTTTGGGCCGGGCGCAATTGCTAGCTCGGAGGCACAAGGTCCGGCAATCATTTTCTCGTGCGAGATCGATTGCATGGCTTGGACCGGACCGCTAGTATTCGAAGCATGTTCGAAGTTGAGATTTATGCGCGTGGCTTGCGCGAAATGGCGAACATCCTGGAATTGGACCGGCAGCTCGTGGAGATCGCCGGTCTGCGTTACAAGATGGATACAAATCACGATATCGTTTATCTCGAGTTCGATGAACCGACTTTGAGCATTCGCGAAATTCGCACCATCTTCCTTAAACTCGATCTTGAACCGCTTTTTATCGGCGCGATCCCGCCCGAATTACAGTCGCGAACAAAGACCGAGCGGCTGAGCGTCTAGCGACGTAATCGGCGATTAGTGATCAGAACAAAACGTTGCGCAGCACGCTCTTTAGCCGTTCACTGTCCAGTTATCTCTCGTCGCTTCTTCCATAATGGTCCGCTTCTTTAGCGCCCTCGGTGCGCCGCTGCTCGCGTTCGTCCAATATCTCGGCGAACTCGTCCTGCTGGCTGCTGACACGTTTCGTTCGATTTTCACCCATAAGCTCCGGTGGAAATTGTTCCTCAACCAGGTTGTCGAAATAGGGTTGCTTTCGCAGCTCGTCGTCATAATTACCGGCGCGTTCACTGGTGCGGTCTTCTCGGCACAAACCTTTTTCCAATTTAACAAGCTGGGAATGGGCTCAGCTGTAGGCGCAGTAGTTTCGGTTTCACTCTGCCGCGAACTCGCGCCGGTGTTGACTGCTCTGATGGTAGCCGGACGCGTTGGCGCAGCGATGTCAGCCGAGATCGGCACGATGAAAGTCACCGAGCAAATCGATGCCTTGCGGGCGCTTGCTGTGTATCCGGTTGATTACCTGGTAGTGCCGCGCGTACTGGCCATGATGGTCTCGATGCCACTTCTGGTGGCGGAATGCATCGCTGTGGGCATCGCATCCGGTTATCTCGTTGCGATTTTCATGCTCGACATTAACGGCACTTACTACATGGCGAACATGGTGCGCTGGACGCGCAATCGCGATATCATCATGGGTCTGTCAAAAGCGTTCTGTTTCGGGATACTCATCGTATTCATCAGTTGTCAAAAAGGATTGGCCACACGCGAGGGAGCAGTTGGCGTCGGTCGGGCCACCACTGAGGCGGTGGTGAACTCCTCGCTCGCAGTCCTGGTTTGCAATTTTTTTCTCACCATGATGTTCAACATTATTTATCCAGCCGGCTATCAGTGACGCTGTGTAGTTGAGTGTTGCAGGTTGAGAGTCGACACTTGGCGTTGCAATGATCGAAGCGCCTCCATCTCCGAAGATGTCACCGGAGCCTCCTCTGGCTTCGGATAATTCGTCGCCCATGATTGCCGTGCGTTCGTTGCAAAAGAAAATCGGGCAACAGGAAATTTTGCGCGGCGTCGATCTTAAGATCAGCAGCGGCGAGACGCTGGCGATCATTGGACGCAGCGGTGGCGGCAAGAGCGTTTTGCTGAAACACATGGTTGGGTTGATGGAGCCCGACTCCGGGGAAATTTGGATCCAGGGGCAAAACATCATTGGAATGAACGAGCGCCAGCTCGGCGCGATCCGCAAAAAGGTCGGCATTCTATTTCAAGGTGGCGCCCTTTTTGATTCGATGACGGTTGAAGACAACATTGCCTTTCCTTTGCGAGAAGCCGGCGAACGCGATCGGAAAGTTCTGCGCTCAAAAGTTAGCGAGATGCTTGAGGTGATGGAAATGGAAGGTCAGGAAGATAAGATGCCGGAAAATTTGAGCGGCGGGATGAAAAAACGGGTCGGGCTGGCGCGCGCCATCATTCGGCGGCCCTCGTGTGTATTATACGACGAGCCGACAGCCGGGCTTGATCCTGTAGTCGCCGATAGTATCAATCGATTGATTCGCCGGCTACAACAGCGGTTTGGAGTGACCAGCGTGGTGGTTACCCACGATATGAAAAGCGCGTTTGATGTGGCCGACCGAATCGCCTACCTGCACGAAGGTCAGATCTATTTTAACGGTACAGCGAATCAACTTCAGCAATCGAGCGATCCACTCATTCAGGATTTCCTCCTCGGCCGATCTAACGGTGGAGGTTATTGACCTCAATTGACCGTAGTCTCAAATGGCGAAAAGCGCCGGAGGTGAGCCCTGCCGTTACCTTGCGGAAATTAGCAGCAAGATCGACAATAAACATCCAAGATGAACCGGCACGAGCGAGGTTTGGAATTCAAAGTGGGCGTTTTTGTTTTTGTAGGGCTGGCGATGTTAGCCGCGCTGGTCGTGCAGTTCGGCCGGCTGGGTGAAGGCTTCAAGACGTATTACACCATCACCGTGCGCTTCAGTGATGCGAGCGGACTGCTGAAAGGCACCGATGTCTTGCTTGCCGGAGCGAGAATCGGAAAAGTCGCGGGTGGCCCGAAGTTACTCAGTGAGGGCAGTGGTGTGGCTGTACCTTTGAAAATCTATGATTACATTAAGATCCCTGAGGGAACGAAGTTCACAGTCGGCAGTTCGGGTTTGCTTGGCGATCGGTTCGTGAATGTAACAATACCGCCCGGAACTCCGAAGGCGTATCTGCCGCCGAATGCCGACGTCAAAGGTGCACGCGAGACCGGCATCGACGATCTCACACGCTCAGGCGGCGCGCTGGTGAACGACCTCCGCGGTACCGTGCAAAAGATCGACACAACTGTGAACCGTCTGAATCAGGACACGCTTTCCCCGGCGAACATGGAAAACCTGAAGGCGAGCATGGAACATTTGAACCAGGCTACCGGCGCGTTGGCTGAGTCGTCCAAGAAACTGGACGGCGTGATCGAACAGGCGGATTCCGCGATGGGCTCCGCGAAAAAGGCCGCCGACGGCTTGCAGAACGCGATTGCTGATACGCGCAAAGTTTTGAGCAGCGCCACGCAAGGCAAAGGTTTGGTGGCGGCACTGCTGAATGATCAACAACTGGCGAACGATCTTCACGCGCTCATTACTAATTTGCGGGCACACGGCGTCTTGTTTTACCGCGACAGCGCCGCAGGCCGCCAGCCTGCCCCGCCGGCACAAACCACGCCGTCACGACGAGCTCCACGCCGCTGAGGTACTAAGAGCAGTCGCGATCAGTGCCCGTGATGCGCCCAAGCTTGCTTTGATCGCTCAACCCCCCGAGCGCAATCGCCTGCACACGTCTTCCTCGCTCAAGCCATGTATCTGAATTGTTTTGCCGCGCGATTTATCACCGCGTTTTAGCACGATGGCGTCCCGAGACAGTTTTAATTGCTCGGCGAGAAAGCGAATCAACGCCGCGTTCGCTTTTCCGTCGACTGCCGGTGCGCGTAGTTTGATCTTAATTGCGCCACCATGCACGCCTACGACGCTGTCCACCTTCGCATTCGGAACAACGTGGACCCGCAGAATTGCCATTCACCGGATCATATCAGGGCAGGAGTGAACTTGCTCGACCGATTTTGGCGCCGCATGCGATGATATGCAGCCATGAAAGCGCGACACTTCTACCTGGTTTGCTGTGTGCTTGGATTGGTTCTGCCTTACTCGCAATTTGTGCCGTGGGTATTGGAGCACGGCTTGAATGTTACCTCGTTCTGTCGTGAGTTATTCGCCAATCGGATCAGCGCGTTTTTTGCGATGGATGTGATCGTTTCTGCAATCGTGCTGATCTGGTTTATTCGGAGCGAAGGCAAACGTTTGCGGGTCCGGCTTCTTTGGTTGCCGATCGTTGGAACATTGCTCGTCGGTGTATCGCTTGGGTTCCCGCTTTTTCTTTTTTTAAGGGAGGCGACGTTGGATCGAACAATTGCTCGAGCTTAAAGAGCCATGGCACCAAATGAATTTCGCGAACTGGCGCTGAGTTTTCCCGACGCGATTGAATCGGCGCACATGCATCATCCCGATTTTCGCGTCGGTGGAAGGATTTTCGCAACCCTTGGATATCCCAACGAGAACTCGGCGATGGTGAAGCTATCGCCAGCCGAGCAAAAAGAATTTGTCCGAAGTAGTCCGGGCGTTTTCACAACGGCGAAAGGCGCCTGGGGCCGGCAGGGAAGCACAATTGTTTACTTGCCGGCGGCAACGATCGACATCGTGCGCGAAGCGCTCACCGCGGCATGGCGTAACACCGCCCCGAAGCGGTTATCAAAAAATCGCTAACGCAGACCAACCGCTTTGCGAACGCGGTCCATGACTTGGTTGGCAATTTCGTTGGCGCGGCTCGCGCCGCGGGCAAGGACATCTTCGATATACGATTTCTCCTTGAGAATTTCTTCGCGGCGTTTGCGCATCGGCGCGAAATACTCCCAGAGTTTTTCGAACAACTGTTTCTTGAAATCGCCGTAGCCAGTACCGCCTTTTACAAATCGCTCACGCATGTCTGCGATTTCATCATTCGAGGCGACCAACGAGTAGAGCTTAAAGATTGTCGATGTCGCCGGGTCCTTGGGGACATCCACCGTCAGGGAATCAGTGACGATGCTCATCACGCGCTTTCGCATTTCCTTCTCGTCGCCGAAAATGTCGATGTTGTTGCCGTAGCTCTTGCTCATTTTCTGGCCGTCGATGCCGGGCACGGTTTCGGTTGCGGGCTGAATACGTGGCTCGGGCAGCTTGAAAATCTGCCCGTACGTTTCGTTCATTTTCACGGCGAGATCGCGCGTCATTTCTATGTGTTGTTTCTGGTCCTTCCCCACTGGCACGACATCGCTGTCGTAAATCAAAATGTCCGCCGCCATCAGGATGGGATAGCTGAAGAGTCCAACGTTCGCGCTCATACCGCGGGCGAGTTTGTCCTTGTACGAGTGCGCCCGCTCAAGCAACCCCATCGGTGCTACCGTTGACAAAATCCAGGCGAGTTCCGTCACCTGCGGCACATCCGAATGCCGAAACAGCGTCGCGCGCTCCGGATCGAGTCCGCACGCCAGAAAATCGAGTGCGACGCGGCGGCTGTTTGCGCGCAACATTTCCGGGTCGCGCAAACTCGTGAGCGCATGGTAATCGGCGACGAAATAAAGCGCTTCACCCTCGGTTTGCAGGGCGACTGCAGGCCGCATCATGCCAAAATAATTGCCGATGTGCAGGGCGCCGCTGGGCTGGATACCGGAAAGGATTCGCATGCGTTCTTTCTCTGTCATGTCGAGCGGAGTCGAGCCATCTCTAACTGTTTAATCGGCTGCTACGTTCAACCAATGTCGAGAGATTCCTCGACTTCGCTCGGAATGACAACCGGGCATGTGCAGGGCACCGCTGGGCTGGATACCGGAAAGAATTCTCATGGGTTTTTATCTGTCATTCTGAGCGGAGTCGAAGAATCTCAGTTTTATTCCGAACTTTTCGAATGTCGAATTAATGACGAATGCCTGATGTCGAATCACGAATGATGGGATTTCGTAATTCGTTACATGGTTACATCGTTACACGGGACTAACGATTCACGATTCAACGATTTAACGATTCAACGGAGCGAACCCACTTCCTGCTGGTAAACTTGCGCGGCAGCGATTAGAACAACTCCTTAAATGGCCAAAAATTCCGAGCCCGTTTCGGTCGTCACCGGAGGTGCGGGTTTTCTTGGCTCGCATCTCGTAGACCGGCTATTGGGAGAAGGTCATCGCGTCATAGCCATCGACAATCTAATCACCGGTAACACCGCGAATATCGGCCATCTCGCCGGGAACGAGAATTTCCGGTTCATTAAACACAATGTCTCGAATTTTATTTTCCTCCCGGAACAACAGATCGACTACGTGTTTCACTTCGCATCCCCGGCGAGTCCAATCGATTATTTGGAACTCCCGATTCCGACGCTCAAAGTTGGTGCGCTCGGCACGCACAACACGCTTGGTTTAGCCAAGGACAAAAAAGCCACGTTCATTCTCGCTTCCACGTCGGAGGTGTACGGCGATCCCTTGGAGCATCCGCAAAAGGAAGATTACTGGGGCAACGTGAATCCTATAGGGCCGCGCGGCGTTTACGACGAAGCGAAACGGTTCGCGGAAGCGATCACCATGGCTTACCACCGCTATCACCGCGTAGACACGCGAATCTTGCGGATCTTCAACACGTACGGTCCGCGGATGCGCTTGCGCGACGGCCGCGTGGTGCCGGCGTTTATCGGGCAGGCCCTGAGCGGGCAACCGCTCAGCGTATTCGGCGACGGATCGCAGACGCGCTCATTTTGTTACGTCTCCGATTTGATCGATGGAATTTTCAGGCTTGCGATGAGCGATTTCCACGAGCCGGTCAACCTCGGCAATCCACGCGAGATGACCATCAAACAGTTTGCAGAGGAAATCATCCGAATCACGGGGACGAAATCCACAATCGAATATAAACCCTTGCCCGTGGACGACCCGAAGGTGCGCCAACCGGACATCACCCGCGCGAAAAAAGTCCTCAGTTGGGAACCGCGAGTTCAGTTCGAGGAGGGGATCAAGGAAACGATCGAGTACTTCAAACAGTCGTTGAAGAGTTGAAAGGGTTAAAGAGTATTTGTAGCCGTCGCTCTGTGAGCGACGCGGCGCGTGTGTATCCGAGCCATGAGGGAAGCGCTTCGCACAGCGAAGCGGCTACAGAATTTTAACTGTTTCAACCGATCGCCTGGACTCAGGCGCTGAAATTTTACTGGCGTTTACTGCGATTTG
>DATDAJ010000189.1:0-2429 GCA_036525475.1 Candidatus Udaeobacter sp. | reverse complement strand
GGGGTGTAATCGCCGCCTTTGACATAAATAGCAGGGCGGACGGCAGCGAGAAACGTCGTGGCCCGGATTTCTGGGAAAACCGTGACCAAATCTACGGATGCCAACGCGGCGAGAATTTCCGCGCGCTCACTCTGGGTTGTGATCGGGCGCCCTGCTCCTTTTAACTCACGGACGGAACGGTCACCGTTCAACCCGACAACCAGAAGATCGCCGAGCGCTCGTGCCGCCTGCAAATACCGCACGTGCCCAACGTGCAGCAGATCAAAACATCCGTTTGTTGCTACAATCTTCTTTCCGGCCGACCGCAGCTTCTCGCAGCGATTGGAAAGCTCCTCAAGCTCGACGATTTTTGGGCTCATTCTTTCTCACTGATTTTGAGATTGCACGGCAATTGCAGTTGGCCTTTAACTGATTTCGCGACGGTCTTCCAAGAATGGCGAAAAGAAAAAGAAAACGCAACGCGGGACGATCACTGGCCCATCGCGCCTTCAAAATTCGGCAGGGCCCCATGGTGCATCTCGCCGAAGACGCACGACTCCCTGATGTCGATGAGCGCGTGGACCCGACGCGTGTGTGTGGGCAGCCATTTCTATTCGCCATTGCACGTGATGCACGCACTATCTTCGCCAGTTGGAACATTAATTGGCGATCCGTCTTCGAAAAGGCGATGCCCGCGGATCGACAGGTCCATCTTCGAGTGATTGGCGGGGAGGGTGTCATAGAAACAAGGGTTGCCGTCGAACCGATGAGCGCGATGCACTACGTGACGATATCCGGTTTGCACAACTCATACCGAGTGGAGATCGGTTATTTTCATCCATTCGATACCTGGCATTCTGTCGCGACGTCGGGTGAGGTTGAAATGCCGCCACGGGGAAGCGTTGAGCTTGGTGATGTGGATTTGGCGACCATTCCGTTTCACCTTAGTTTCCAACAGCTCGCTAATTTGTTTGGAGCGGCTAACGACACTTCGGTAGCGAGCTTAGTCTCGGAATTTCAAAAGCGAGTTTTAGTTCGCGACAAGCCTAACGAGGCAACACCGTTCGACACACAAATTCTCCGGAGCCTGAATCTCTCGCTGCCTGAAATAGCAATGGCGGAGCGCAATTTCAAAAAGATCGACACCGAAAAGCTCGCGCGACGCGCGCGCGCAATGCTTTCGATCTGCCGTGACCACTCCAGCGCGTGGATTCGAAGCGAGACTAGCTGGAGTTAGACTTTTGCTATGGCTTAGCGCGTCAGTTGAATGCCTTCGGGCATTTCCGGCGGTGGCGTATTGATGCGGCTGTGATATTTGCCGTAGCTAAAATAGAAGATCAGTCCAATCAGAAGCCAAACAAGTAATCGCATCCAATTCGTCCAGCCGAGACCATAAATCATTGCGCCGCAAACGATGATGCCGAGGGTGGAAATAATCGGCACGGCCGGTACCCGAAACGCACGTTCGAGATCGGGGCGTGAGGAGCGCAAGATCCAAACTCCGGCGCAAACAAGCATGAATGCAAACAGCGTCCCAATACTGGTCATTTCGCCGACGACGTCCTCCGGAACGAATGCGCCAAAGACGCCGGTGAACAAAAAGAAAAGAATGTTCGATTTGTACGGCGTTCTAAATTTCGGGTGCACGTCGGAAAAGGTTTTCGGGACAAGTCCGTCGCGACTCATCGAATAGAAAACGCGCGATTGGCCAAGCAGCATCACGAGAATTACGGATGAGAAGCCGGCAAGGATCGCAACTGTCACAGACTTCGACAACCATTCGTAGCCGGTCATGTATTTCGTGATCGCGAACGCGACGGATGCTTCACGGCCATGGCTGCGGAAGTCCTGCACGGTCGCGACGCCGCTCAACACGTACGAAAACAGCACATACAGAATCGTGCAGATGACTAAAGAACCGAGGATGCCGATTGGCATGTCCCGCTTAGGATTTCGCGCCTCTTGTGCTGCTGTGCTCACGGCATCAAACCCGATGTACGCGAAAAACACAACCCCCGCCGCGCCGAGGATCCCGAGAATTCCTCCGTATGCGTGGGTGATGCCTTGCGGTGTGACGTAGGTGGTCGGCGCTGGAATGAGCGGCGAGTGGTTCGCCGGGTTCACAAAGCCCCACCCGATGCCGATCACGAGCAGTACGATACTTACCTTCAAAACGACGATGATGCCATTTACGAATGCCGATTCTTTGGTGCCGCGAATGAGCAGTAGCGTCAGTAGTAGCAGGATGAACACAGCCGGCGCGTTCATGATGCCGTGAACACCGCTGTCGATGTCGTGCTCAAAGGGCGAGTGGGACCATTGGTAGGGTATGCGCATGCCGAACCAGTCCAGGACGCGGTTTGCATACTCGCTCCACGCGATCGCCACGGTCGCCGCGCCGACCGCGGACTCGAGGATCAAATCCCAGCCAATGATCCATGCTACGAGTT
>DATDAJ010000188.1:0-6156 GCA_036525475.1 Candidatus Udaeobacter sp. | reverse complement strand
GGAACTTCCGTGGTTCGTCCGGACGCGTTCTCGCAGTCTTTGCAGGCAAGCAGCGCGTGTTGGTCGAAGGCGTTCGCATTATCAAGAAGCACCTGCGGAAATCGCAGGATAATCCGAGCGGGAAGATCGCCGAACGCGAGGGGCCGATTCACATTTCCAATGTACGATTACTCGAGCGGGAGAAATCGGAGAAGGGCGGTAAATCAGAAAAGGGCAAAAAAGGCAAGCATGCCGAGCGGAGCGGGGCGACACCCAAATAGGACAGATTGCTTTCCATGGAAAACGAATTTCGTCGTCACTACAAAGAGCACGTCATGCCGGCGCTCCAGAAACGCCACGGCTACAAAAACGCCCATCAGATACCAAAGGTCGAGAAGGTCGTGATCAACACTTCGGTCGGCTCGCAGTCCGACGTCAAGCAAGCGCTGGAAGAAGCCAAAGCGGAACTTGCGTTGATTACGGGACAGCGGCCTATGGAGACGCTGGCGAAGAAAAGCATTTCCAATTTTAAATTGCGTAAAGATCAGGCCATCGGAGCGAAGGTCACGTTGCGCGGCGAGCGCATGTACGAATTTCTGGAGCGCTTCATCAAGGCTGCCCTGCCGCGCATTCGCGATTTCCGCGGTGTGTCACCGCGGTGTTTCGACAAGAACGGCAATTACACGATCGGCGTTTCTGACCAGTCGATTTTTCCCGAAGTCGAACTCGACAAAATCAAGCGCAACATCGGATTTGATGTTACAATTGTCACCACGGCGCGAACGGACGAGGAAGCTAAATCGCTATTAAGCGAAATGGGCATGCCATTCAGCGACCGGGCAAAGAAGCCCGCCGCGCAAGCCGCCTGATTTTTGTATGAGCACTGTTACAGACCCTATTGCTGATTTTCTGGCGCGCGTGCGCAACGGAGTGCGTGCGCAAAAGCCGGAGGTGCTTATTCCGTACTCGAAAATCAAAGCCGAAATTGCACGAATCTTCAAAGAGGAAGGTTACATTTCGGATTATTCGGTCGACACGAGCGGCGCTCATCCGCGAATCAAGGTCATCAATAAACTTGTAGACCGATCGAGTGCGATTGCGGGGCTGCGGCGGGTCAGTCGTCCCGGTTTGCGCCGATACGTTGGCGCGGATGAGATCCCGCGGGTCCTTGGTGGAATGGGTCTGGCGATCCTTTCCACTTCACGAGGCATTTTATCAGGCCGTGAAGCAAGAAAGCAAAAGGTCGGCGGCGAACTGCTGGCCTACGTCTGGTGATGATTTACGTTGTAACAATTTACGGAATTACAGCTCATGTCACGAATCGGAAATAAAGCGGTCGAGATTCCCGACAAGGTCAAGGTGAACGTCGGCGACGGCGGACAGGTGTCGGTAGAAGGGCCGAAGGGGAAATTGCAGTGGACTCTTCCCCGCGAAATCATGGCGAGCGTGCAAGACAACCGTGTATCGGTAGTGCGGCAAGCGGAAACGCGTAGCGCGAAAGCGTTGCACGGACTTTCGCGCAGCCTCGTGTACAACATGGTTCAGGGAGTCAGCGAAGGATTCACGAAGCAACTGGAAATCGAAGGCGTCGGTTTCAGGGCGGCCGTCCAGGGATCGAACCTCAACTTGAGCCTCGGCTTCTCGCACCCGGTTGCATTTGCGATCCCGAAAGACATCAAAATCACGGTGGCCGATAACACCAAGATCACCATCCAGGGCGTCGATAAAAAATTAGTAGGCCAGGTTGCAGCCGATATCCGAGGTTTTTATCCGCCGGAACCTTACAAAGGGAAAGGTGTTCGCTACGCAGGCGAACAGATTCGTCGCAAGGAAGGCAAGACCGTTCAATAAGCATGGCGACGTTTCGCAAGGCAGCGCGGCAGCGCATTCATCGAAGGATCAGGAAAAAAGTTGCAGGCACCGCGCAACGGCCACGCCTGGCAGTCCATTTTTCGGGGAAACATATTTATGCGCAGGTGATCGACGACGATGCCGGACGCACGATCGCCGCTGCATCGACTGCTGAGAGTTCGTTACTTGGCGAAACTAAAGCGCATGCAAACCAGGCTGCTGCGGAACGAATCGGCAAGGCAATTGCGGAACGTTCACTTGAGAGGAAGCTCGAGCGGGTTGTTTTTGATCGCGGCGGATTCCGTTACCACGGAAAAATGAAGGCACTCGCCGATGCGGCGCGCGCGGGCGGTTTAAAGTTTTAAATTCATGAATCACACACACTCAGGAAGGCGACCAGACTCGCGCAGGCAAGAAAGGGCATCGACTGCAAAGGGTGACACAAGTGAGAAAGTCGTATTCATAAATCGCTGTGCGAAAGTCGTGAAAGGCGGCCGGCGTTTCAGCTTCAGCGCCTTGATTGTTGCCGGCGATCATGATGGACGGGTGGGATACGGGTTTGGTAAAGCCAACGAAGTTTCCGAGGCTATTCGAAAAGCCTCTGAGGCAGCACGCAAAGGGATGGAAAAAGTTTCGCTGAACGAAAACACGATTCCGCACGAAGTGCTCGGCGAGTTCGACGGTGCGCGCGTGCTGCTGCGTCCTGCATCGCCCGGAACGGGGATCATCGCCGGCGGCGGCGTGCGAGCCGTTGCGGAAGCGGCCGGCATTCGCGACGTGCTTGCGAAATCGCTTGGGTCAAGCAATCACGCCAACGTGGTGAAAGCGACGATCGCCGCACTGCGATCGCTTCGCCGCAAGGATCAAATTTTTAAACTGCGCGGGATTACGTCCCGCGATGGAAGAGGTGAGTCACATGATGCGGCTTCATAATTTGCGCCCTCGTCCCGGCTCGCGCCACCGCGTTAAACGCCTCGGTTGCGGCGAAAGCTCAGGACACGGGAAAACCAGCGGGAAGGGGCACAAAGGGCAAAAAGCGCGCTCGGGTGGGAGCATCCGGCTCGGCTTTGAAGGCGGACAAATGCCGCTCATTCGACGATTGCCGAAACGCGGATTTAATAATGCAGCATTTCATAAGCATTACGCTGTTGTGAACGTGAGTGACCTCAACGCATTTAAGGCCGGCACAGTTGTAAACGAACAATTATTGCGCGAATCGAATCTCATCCGAGGTCATTTTGCGGGGATCAAAATCCTCGGCGAGGGCGAGTTGAAGCACGACCTCCAAGTGCAAATCGACAAAATCAGTGCGAGCGCGCGCGAAAAAATTGAAAAGGCCGGTGGAACTGTCACGCTGCGTGAAGCGCGCAGCGCTGGAAAAAACCAAACAGACGTTGCTTCGTCGGAAGCGGAGCCGGACGCGGCTGTCGCGACAGCTAAGCCGCGGGTTAGAAAAACGAAATCGCGCAACAAGAAACGCGAATGATTTCGGCGTTCCTAAATACCGTCAAGATACCGGAGCTGCGCCGGCGCATTTTCTTTACGCTGGCCGTCATTGTGCTTGTGCGTTTGGGCGCTGCGATCACGACACCGGGCGTGAATCAGGGCGTTTTGCAAGAATGGTTTCGCACTTCGCTGGAGCAGCGCACCGGAGGCGGTCTGGCCGCGCTGTTTAATTTGTTTAGTGGCGGCGCGCTGGAAAACTGCGCGGTCTTTTCTCTCGGAATCATGCCGTACATCAGCGCGTCAATCATGATGCAGCTGCTGACTGCAGTGATTCCGCGACTCGGCAGGTTGGCGCGCGAAGACGGCGGGCGCCAGAAGATCATGCAGTTGACGCGCTACACGACATTAGTGCTGTGCATTTTCCAAGGTTACTTGCTGGCGCTCTCCTTTCAACACCCGGAGTCGTATCACACGATGCTGCCCGGAATTACTGACACAATCAGGCAACTTGGAGTGCCGCTGGTGGACGATCTTGGTTGGAAATTCCGAATCGTCACGGTGGTCTCCCTAACGACCGGCACATTGGTTTTGATGTGGTTGGGCGATCAAATTACCGAGCGCGGTATCGGCAACGGCATCTCTCTCATCATCACGATAGGGATTGTTGCGCGGTTGCCCGCTGCGCTGGTGCAGGCGTGGAAGACTTTTGTTCCATCAGGGCAGGGAGCGAGTCAGGTGAACCCGATGGTGCTGGTGCTGCTCGTGTTGGTCCTCATCTTTGTCATCGCCGCAGTGATCGCGATTACGCAAGGCGTCCGTAAGATTACCGTGCAGTACGCGAAGCGAGTGGTGGGGCGGAAAATGTACGGCGGCCAAACGCAATACATGCCTTTGAAAGTGAATTATGCCGGCGTGATGCCGATCATCTTTGCGTGGGCGCTGCTCTTGTTCCCTGCAACGATCGTGAGCTACGGCTTCCAGAACAGTCCCACCGCCAATCGCATTGCTGCAGCGCTTTCGACCGGGTGGCCGCATTATGTCGCTCTTGCGGCAATGATTTTCTTCTTCAGTTACTTCTGGGTCGCCACGCAGTTTCAACCCACCCAAATCGCTGATGACCTTAAAAAATACGGAGGCTACATCCCCGGAGTCCGACCGGGAAAACCGACTGCCGACTTCCTCGATTACACCATGACGCGCCTGACTTTTGCCGGCGCAATCTTTTTAACGCTGATCGCGGTGTTCCCAAGTTTACTTAGCCAATGGTTGAATGTGCCCGTGATCACGGCTCAATTCTTCGGCGGCACAAGCCTGTTAATCATTGTAGGCGTCATGCTCGATACCATGCGGCAAGTGGAGACGCACCTGATCCAGCGGCATTACGATGGATTTTTGCGCAAGGGGCGAATCCGCGGGCGCTCGTTTGATCGCGCTGCCTACGCGCGCGGCGAATCGGTGGGCAGTGGCACCTTGATCTGGTTTGGTGTGGGTATTGCCGTGCTCGTGATCGCCGGGGTCGCGATCTTTCTTTATGGGCGATAGGTGAAAAGGCGGCTTGTTCTTCTCGGCCCGCCCGGTTCCGGCAAAGGAACTCAGGCGGAAATGATTACGCGGCACTTCGGCATTCCCGTGACTTCACCCGGGGCAATTCTGCGCCGTGAACGCGATTTAGGGACGCCGCTCGGGCAGGAGACTGCCGAAGTGCTCCGCAGCGGCGGACTGGTCTCGGACAAGATCATCATCGAACTCATCGAGGACTGGTTGCGCTTGCATGGCGGCCACGGGTTCGTCTTCGACGGATTTCCCCGAACATTGCCGCAGGCTGAAAGTTTGATGTCGATGTTGACGAAGTTACGCACAGCGCTGGATCTGGCGATCTGGCTGGAAGTATCGGAGGAGACTGTGCGCGATCGCATCACCGGTCGGCTTCAATGCGGCGAGTGCGGTTTTACGACGAGTTCGTCAAGCGCACAGTTCGCTAACCGTCCCGTGTGTCCGTATTGCGACGGCCGATTGGAGCGCCGCAACGACGATGATCTGGGCGTGTTGCAAACACGTTTACAAGAGTTCCACACGAAGACCGAACCGTTGGGAGCCTTTTATAAAAAGCTGTCGATTTTGCATCGTATCGACGGGAACCGCGAGCGCGATGAAGTGTTTGCCGACATCTCAAAATTGATCGAGGACAAGACGGTGAAATGATTCCGATCAAGAACGCCCGGGAAATTGACAAGATGCGGCGGGCTTGTCGCACAGCCAGCGACATACTCGACCGGGTCAGCGATCTCATTCGCCCTGGAATTACAACCAAGGAAGTGGATGAGTCAGCCGCGGACTTCATGAGCGACGCAGCTGTGAAGAGCGCGTTTCTCGGTTATCGGCTGGGGCATCGCGAGTTTCCCGGGAACATTTGCATCTCCCTTAACGACGAAGTGGTCCATGGTATTGGCAGCCAGCGGCGTATTCAGTATGGCGACGTCGTGAAGCTCGACATCGGCATTATTCAGGATGGTTGGGTTGGCGATAACGCCACAACTGTGCCGGTTGGAATCATCGATGAGCGCACGGACCAGTTGCTGCGCGCGACCGAAAACGCGCTCGCGCGCGCAATCAGCGTTGCTAATGAAGGCCGGCGCGTGGGGGACATCTGCGCCGAAATTGAGGATGAAGCGCGCCGATATGGTTTTTCGGTGGTGCGCGAATTTGTTGGGCACGGCGTCGGGCGCAAAATGCATGAGGAGCCGCAAATCCCGAATTACGGCAAACGCGGCAGCGGACCAAAACTGAAAGCGGGGATGACGCTCGCGATTGAGCCGATGATTAACATCGGCACGTCCGATGTCCGATTACTCGACGATGGCTGGACAGTATGCACGGCGG
>DATDAJ010000187.1:0-3978 GCA_036525475.1 Candidatus Udaeobacter sp. | reverse complement strand
CGTAAGATCGTACTATGTGTCGGCTATCTCGGTGAGATGATTGAGGCGAAGATTGGCAACGGAAACCGACTTGGCTTGCAAATTGATTATTCGTTCGATGGGCCAACGCTTCTCGGAACGGGCGGTGCGCTCAAGCGCGCCATTTCCAAGCTCGGCGAGCACTTTCTGGTAGTTTATGGGGACTCATACATGCCGGTCGATTACGCCGCGATCATGGAAGCTTTCGTTCCCAGCGAGAAACCGGCTTTGATGACAGTGTTCGAGAACGAAGGCCGCTGGGATGCGAGCAATGTTTGGTTCGAAACGGGCGAAATTCATCGATATGACAAGAAAGTGCGCACACCCCAAATGCGGCACATCGATTACGGCATAAGCGTTCTGACCGCAGGAGTATTCGCTGGCTTTGCCGACAATATGCCATTTGATGTGGCCGATCTGTACTCGCGTCTCGTATCCGAGAAACAAATGGCTGCGTATGAAGTGAAACAACGGTTCTATGAGATCGGCTCGGCGGAGGGTCTTGCGGAACTTGATGCGCTATTGCGCAAGAACACAGTTTCCGTTTCTCCATGAGCTATTCAAAACAACACTTGCGCGAGGCAACCGAAATCATCGCGAAGCTAGACCCGGCACTTTGCGAAAAAGCGGTGGAATTACTCGCTGCAGTGCGCGCGCGCGGCGGCCGGCTTTTCATTCTCGGCGTGGGAGGCAGCGCGGCGAATGCTTCCCATGCGGTGAACGATTTCCGCAAGCTCGCAGGGATCGAGGCGTACGCCCCTACCGATAACGTCTCGGAGCTGACCGCACGCACGAACGATGATGGATGGCCCTCAGTTTTCGCCGAATGGCTTAAAGGAAGCCGACTCAATGAAAAAGACGCGATTCTTGTATTGTCGGTAGGCGGCGGCAGCCTTGAAAAGAATGTGAGTCCAAATTTGGTGAGCGCGCTGCAACTCGCGAAGGAACGAAGTAGCGCGATCCTGGGGATCGTGGGCCGCGACGGCGGATACACCGCGCAGGTTGCCGACGTGGCGATTGTCATCCCGACAGTCAATTCCGCAAACATCACGCCGCACACCGAGGCATTCCAAGCCGTGGTGTGGCATTTGTGGATTTCGCATCCCACTCTCAAAATCGGCGAAACGAAATGGGAAAGCATGAACTAGCGCGACGCGCAGTCTTTCTCGATCGCGACGGAGTAATCAACCGGGTCGTTGTCCGTAACGGAATGCCTTATCCTCCATCTCACGTCGAGGAGTTCGAGCTTTACGAGGATGTTCCCGACGGATGTGCGCGGCTTAAAGCTGCGAACTTTCTCCTGGTTGTCATCACCAACCAGCCCGACGTTGGCCGCGGCACCCAGAGTCGCGAAGCCGTTGAAGCGATGAATCTGAAAATGCAATCGGCGCTTCCATTACTTGATCGTATTGAGATTTGCTACCACGCCGGCGAGCGTTACGGCCAACCGTGCGGTTGCCGTAAGCCGCGACCAGGTCTGATTCTCCGCGCAGTTGCTGAGCTGAACATTGATCCAAAAAGGAGTTACGTCATAGGCGATCGCTGGCGCGATGTTGATTGCGCGCGCGCCACAGGTTGTCGCGCGATTTTTATCCAGCGCGGTTACAAGGAAACCTTGCGAGAAGCGCCTGATTTTACCGTCGCGAATTTCAGCGATGCCGTGAGCGCCGTTCTCCGCGACTCGGGTCTCTGAGAACTGCTTGCATTTGGCGGTGGCCGTTGAGTAGGCTGAAAGGGATGACTGAACGCTTGATGGACCTGCCCGTGAAAATCTTCGCGGACGGCGCGGACCTTCTGGGGATCGCGGAGCTTTCGCGCCAACCCTACATCCATGGCCTGACAACAAATCCGACTCTGATGCGAAAAGTCGGTCTGACCGATTATGAAAGCTTTGCCAAAGCAGTCTTGAAAGAAGTGAAATCTAAACCCATCTCATTTGAAGTCTTCTCCGACGATTTCGCAGAGATGCGCCGGCAAGCACTCAAAATGCACGAGTGGCAGGACAACGTTTATGTTAAAATCCCGATCACCAACACCAGTGGCGAATCCTCTGTTCCATTGATCGAGCGATTAGCCGGTGAAGGCGTGAAGCTAAATATAACGGCAATGCTAACGCCGCGTCAGGTAACAGCCGTCGCTGCCGTGCTGAATCCGAGCATACCATCGATTCTGTCGGTCTTCGCCGGACGGATCGCCGATACCGGGGTGGACCCGTTGCCGATAATGAAGGAATCACTCCAGATCGTGCGGGCTTTGCCGAAGGGCGAACTCCTCTGGGCGAGCGTTCGTGAGGTCCTTAACGTTTTCCAAGCTGCGGCCTGCAGTTGTCATATCGTTACGGTGCCGCACGACATTCTGAAAAAACTCCTCGAACTCGGGGGCAAAGATCTCGACGAACTCTCTCTTGATACCGTCCGCATGTTCCACCGGGATGCCGTCTCTGCCGGTTTCAAGCTCTGATGGAGGCCGAAACACCCAAAAGGCCGGGGCGGTACGAGCTTTGGATTGCGATTGCCATCTCGTTGCTCGCAGCTGTGGCCTTCTATTTCTCTACAAATCCCACGCTGCACGATCTGGATTATACCTTCGAGATCGCTTCAGCATTCCTGCGCGGCGAACTCGGCCTCCGCGAAAAGCCGCCCGAGTGGCTCAACGAGATGATTCCGTACGGGAATAAATATTATTCCGCGTTTCCGCTGGGCGCCGTGTTTAGCATGGTGCCCGTTGCACTGCTACAAAAAGCGTCACTGATCGACAATTTTCCGGCTCGCATTCTGGCTGCGCTGATCGCCGGAGCCTGCGTTTATTTCTTCTTTCAACTCGCGAAAGCATTCGGACCCGATTACTCCAGCCTCAAACCAAAACCGCTCGTTCGGAGAATTTTGTTGGCGCTGTTCCCAGTATTTGCAACCTGGACCTGGTGTAACCTCGGGATGGGCGGCGCGTGGCAAATCGCTCTCGGTCTCGCGTTATTGGGAGAAACCGCAGCGCTCTATTTTACATTGGCCCGACCGTCGCCGTTCATCGCCGGGGCGTTCTTCACTCTTGCTTTTGGAAATCGAACCGAGCTCCTCCTCACAGCACCTTTCTACGTTTATCTTTTCTGGCGACGTCCTGTGTTTGTACGGCAGGCGCACTTGCCCGCCGTAGCCTTCGCGAAGGCGGGTCCCCTGCCGGAGCCCGGCGAACAGAATGATTACCCTGCAACATCTGTGTCGTCAGCGTCAGGTTTGGAGGCTCCGGCCGCGGCACCGGTCCGTTGGAAAAACCTTAAGGAAGCGCTTCGTGTGAACGCACCAACAGTTTTCGATTTTTTAATTCTGCCAGTAACTTTGGCACTGCTGACTGGTGCTTATAATTTGGCCCGGTTTCATTCAATCGGCGATTTTGGCTACTTTCATATCCCTGAAGTGCGCGACGAACCTTGGTACGCACACGGGCTGTTTTCGATCCACTCCATTCCGTGGAACATGAACAAAATGATATTCGAAGGTTTCCGGGATGATCCCAACTTTCCGTTCCTTAGTTTTCCACCATTTGGGTGCTCTATTTTTCTCACCACTCCGCTCCTTTTCCTCCTTTTTAGAGCCGGCGGAAGATACCGGGTCATATCGTGGATTGCGATTGGGATTATGACATTCGTGCTCTGGTGCCATGGAAACCCGGGCGGGTGGCAATTCTCTTATCGCTACGCCATGATTCTTCTTCCGTGGATGTTTCTTTTGCTCACAGGCAACGGACCGCCCAGGATAACCGTCACCGAAGTCTCACTTTTCGCCGTGTCGGTCGCGATTAACGGGATAGCGACGTGGTTATTTCTTTGGACCGATACAATTCAACCGTAATTCCACCCGTGGTTTCTTCCCCGGGTGAAGACTGATCGGTGATCAATTAAACTGCCCTCTCGACGCGCTCTGATTGACGCTGGAACAAAAATCGACATCATCAGCCGGTGAAAGT
>DATDAJ010000186.1:0-3591 GCA_036525475.1 Candidatus Udaeobacter sp. | reverse complement strand
GTGCGGTGATAACCCTTGCGCCGCTTGTATTTGAACGCGACGACCTTTTTGTCCTTGCGTTGTTCGACAACTTCCGCAGTCACGTTGACTCCGGAGATCAAGGGGTTGCCGTGACTCACGTCTTTTCCGTCGGCAAACAACAATACATCACCAAACGTGGCAGTTTTGCCCGGTTCGACGTCGAGAAGATCGACATCGATAGTGTCACCTTCCGCGACGCGAAATTGCCTGCCGCCAGTTTTGATGATTGCGTAAGCCATAGTTTTTCTGGGGAGAAAAAGCCGCCCACAATTCCACATCTAAGCGCGCTTGGCAAACGGAAACGTCGAGGCAAGCGCTGTTCGAAGTTTTAGCGCCAAAGGCGCTGTCTCATCGACAGCCTTGGGCACCGCCCAAGGAAACAATTGCGCAGATCTCAAGCGCTGAAAGCGCGAATCAGGGGCACTTTCTCAATCCCAAACATCCCGGTTGAATGGCTCCGGAGGATACGCCAACGATGGGCCAAAAGTGGTGAATCGCGCTTTCAGCGCTGGCCCTCTGCGGGATTCACGATTCCTGGGGCGCTGCCCCAGGCTCGCAGTGAATTGCGCCTTTGGCGCTACACAGCAGCTTTATCCGGCGCCCCGACAAGCTCCGAATATAGAGCCTCATAACGCTGCGCAGACGCGTCCCACGAAAAATTGCGGGCCATCGCGCGTTTCATCAGCCCCATCCAAAGGTCCTGGTCACAGAAGATTTGACGCGCCCGTTTCATCGCGTCCCAGAACGCGTCGCTTGAATATTCGTAACACAAAAAACCATAACCGCTGTCCGTTGTCGGATCGTAATCCTCGATGATCTCCTGAATTCCACCGGTCACGCGCGCGACCGGCAGTGCGCCGTATTTCAAGTTGTACATCGCGCCTAAGCCTGCCGGTTCGAAGCGCGATGGAATCAGGCTGATGTCCATGCCCGCCTGAATCAAGTGCGCCAGCTTCTCGTCGTAGTCTTTTTGGTAAGCAAACTTGGTTGGAAATTTTCTGGCTGTGACTGCAAGTGCGGTTTCAAACGCAGGGTCGCCTTCGCCCAAGATGAGTAAACGAACATCGTCCCAGAGTAGCCGATCAAGCAGCGGCACGAGGATTTCGAAGCCTTTTTCCTGGACCACACGAGTTACCATGCCGAAAACCGGACCGCCCGGCGCAGCCGCGAGGTTCATTTGCTTCAGGAGCGCCTCACGACAGACTCCTTTCCCACGGAGGCGTCTCGCCTCGTAACGCGCGGGAAGCAAACGATCGGACGCCGGATTCCAGCGCGTATAATCTACGCCATCCAAAATTGCGGTGAGGCGATGCGCATTTTCGCGCAACACGCCATCCAGGCCGGATCCACCTGCCGGTGTCAGGATTTCGCGCCGGTAGTGCTCGCTGACCGTTGTGGTTCGGTCGGCGTAAAGTATGCCGCTTTTGAGAAAATTTAGCCGTCCGAAAAACTCTACGCCGTGAAGCGTAAAGAATTGCTCCGGCAAATTCGTTAGGTCAAAATCGAGTCCCCAGAAGCTGCCCTGATCAGCGACGTGGTGAATGGTCAGAACCGTGCTGAAAGGTAGTCCATGTGCATGCACGAAAACGGGTACCAACGCCGGCGCCCAATCGTGCAGGTGCAGAATCTCCAATTGCGGTGTCAACCGCCGGGCGAGCTCGAGAGTTGCTTTGCAGAAAAAAATGAATCGCGCGGCATTGTCGTCGTACGGCTTGCCGCGCTCTCCGTAAATTCCAGCGCGATCAAAAAATTCATCGCAGCGGATAAAGAACAGCTGCACGCCAGTGGTGCTTCGGCCTTCGAGATACCGCGCAACGTGGGCCGTGTCGCCGAGTTGTACCTCGACAGTTATACCGGTGTCCTTCTTCTTAAACGCGCGATTCTCTCGAATCTCGCGATAGAACGGCAGCGCCACGCTGACCTCATGGCCACGATCGCGCAGTGCGCCCGGCAACGCATCCATTACATCTACCAGCGCGCCCGTCCGTTGCATCGGAGGCCCCTCCGCGCTGCTCATCAGAATTCTCATTTGGCCTTCGCTGCTTGACGTTGCTTAATTCTGTTTGCCTGGCAAATATCGTTCTTTAACCCACTCAAGCGCTTCATCCGCCGTGCGAAGATTTCCCTCAAGTTGTCGCGTCTCGACTGCCTCGAGGATCTCGCCAAATTCCGGGCCAGGCTGAAAGCCGAGCGCGATCAAATCATCACCGCGCACCAATGGCGGCGGAATGATCGGTTCGTTAGCAAATTCTTCGCGTTTGCGCAGCAAAAATTCGTAATTGTCCAGCATGCGATGACTGCTTTCGCAATCAACCCGGTGCAGCTCCAGTTCCTCCTTGAACGTTGGTCGCGCCATGAATCGTTTCAATTTGGCCACTCGCATCTTCGGCGTGTCTTTGAAAACCATGTGTTGCCTGACCATTTCAACTGCCGCTTCAATTTCAGCGCCTGAGAATCGCAGGCGCCGCATGATCGCCTCTGTCATGTGCGCCCCGATTCGGTCATGTTCGTTGAAACGGATGCGGCCCGTTTTATCCACTCTCGCGGTCACCGGCTTGGCCACGTCGTGAAATAACACCGCGAAAACCAGCGGAACGGAAACTGTTTCGGGGAGCAGCGACAACATCAGCCGCGTGTGTACGAAGACGTCGCCTTCGGGGTGAAATTGTTCGGGCTGCAAAACGCCTTTCATCGCATCGAGCTCCGGCAAAATCGCGCGCATGAGGCCGCTGGCGTCGAGCATGTCCCACCCGCGCACCCGATTCGGCGACAAAAAAATCCGCACCAGCTCGTCGCGAATTCGTTCTGCGCTGATTTGATTAATCGAAGGCGCGTTGGCCACGAGCGCGTCCCAGGTTCCTTTATCGATCTGGTAATCGAGCACTGCGGCGAAGCGCACCGCCCGGAGCATGCGCAAACGATCTTCCGCGAATCTTTTCGCCGGATCGCCAATTGCGCGGACTAACTTTGCGCCGATGTCGGTCTGGCCGCCAACAAGATCAATCACCTCGCCCGCGACCGGATCGTAAAACATTCCGTTAATGGTGAAATCGCGTCGCTTTGCATCCGCTTCCGGCGAGGAAAAATGCACCGCGCTTGGGTGCCTGCCGTCGATATAAGCGTCATCGGAGCGAAACGTGGCTACCTCAAATTGAAAGCCGTCCTCCAGCACGATGATTACGCCGAAATGCGCACCGACCGCGTACGTGCGCGGGAAAAGCGCCTGCACAGTCTCAGGACGCGCGTCAGTGGCGATGTCGTAATCCTTGGGTGTTAAACCGCGCACCATGTCGCGCACGCAACCGCCTGCGAAGTACGCGATGTGCCCATGCTCACGCACGCGCGCCGCAACTTTACGCGCGGTCATTTCCATGGGCGAAGGTTTCACACGACCACTGTAGCCGCTTCGCTGTGCGAAGCGCAATCAACGTGTCATTCAGCGCCGAAGGCGCGACTCAACTCCAGCCTGGGACAACGTCCTAGGAGCAAATATGTGGCAACACCCAGCGCTGAAGGCGCGATTCAGACCACATGTGAGTCGCGCCTTCAGCCCTTGCGCCGCGAAAATAC
>DATDAJ010000185.1:0-5119 GCA_036525475.1 Candidatus Udaeobacter sp. | reverse complement strand
GACTCTTAGGTGTAGAATGTGACGATGCTGTGCAGGTGGATGAGTGCAACTTTGGCTATCCCATTAATTACAGGGTTGATACCCGGCATGTGGTTAGACGCTGCAGCGCAGGCGCAATTAGCTGACCGCCCACCGTCGCTTGGCGGCGTTGAGGCCTTCTCTGCTCCGTTGAATGAAGGTAATGCCCTGATCGGCATCCGCCCAGGCGGTTGGACAGCCCGCGATTGGATCAATTCAGAACCGCTGGAGTTAGACGCGCTCCGCGGCAAAGTGGTGCTGGTGCGCTGGTGGACGGCGCCCGGCTGTGCGTTTTGTGAAGCCAGCGCACCGGCTCTTAATGACTTCTGGAAGCGTTACGGTAGCCGCGGATTGCTTGTCGTCGGATTTTACCATCATAAGTCATCAGAGCCTCTAAGTGTGGCCAATGTGAAAAGACAGTCTCGCAAATTCGGCTTTGAGTTCCCGGTGGCAATTGATCCAGATTGGAAAACGCTGCGCCGTTGGTGGCTCGACAAACACGATCGCGGCTGGACCTCCGTCACCTTCCTTCTCGATCGACGCGGTGTAATCCGACATGTCCATCCGGGAGGAGCGTTTTTCAAAGGGGAACCCGGTTATAATCTTCTTGAAAAGAAAATCCAGGAGTTACTGGACAAGTCCTTTACGACATAGGTCCAATCTGAAAGGGACTAATTCGTGTAATCAATCGCCGTAGTGATGAAAAAGGTGTTCGACATTGCTGTCTCATCTGTAGCGGGAGTCTGTGACTCCAAACGTCGGCGGTCAGAGACCGCCGCTACAGGACGTGCGCTCGTGATTCGAATACGATTAGCGCCGAAGGCGCGGCAATCACTTGGTTAGCCTGGGGTAACGCCCCAGGTTTGATGTGATTGCCAGCTCAAAGCGCTGAAAGCGCGACTCATTTGGTTTTTATACCCCTAATTGTCGGTTTGAATCGCGCTTTGCAGCGCTGGTTGTAGAAAAATGGCACCATTCCTGGGGCGATGCCCCAGGCTGGCATGAATTTGCGCCGTTGGCGCTAAAGCATATCGCCGCTAGGCGACGCTCATGGGCGCGTCTTCAGGAAGCCTTCACTTTCTTCCAAACGCCGCCTTCCTGCTTCCAGTTGTAAAGGGCTTTGCCGTTGATCTTGTGAACGGATGTTTCCGTCACGGTTAATTTGCCGGGCTTTACCACCATAAAGAAATCGATGTCGTAAATTTTCCCGTCGGCGCCTTTCATGTCGACACAGGCGAAATATTTATCGCCGCCAAGATTCGAGAACCGATCGTCGTGGAGTTTGACCAAGTCGAGCGCGAGATCTTTACGCTGATATGGGATATGAAATTTGTTGTCGGAGGATTTCGCAGCGTAACCGCTGATGAATTTCTTTAGTCCGTCAGAAACGTCTGACATAGTTGCTTCCGTCATTGCAGCTCGAGGAGCGCCTCCTCCGGTCCGCGGCAGTTGCTGCGATTGGGATTGCTGCGGAGCTCTTGGATGGTCCTGCGCAAGGAGCGACACAACGGGTGCAAGAAGAAGTGCAACGAATACTGAGAACGCGGGTCGTGTAGTCATAGGCTTGCACGTTGAAGTTTGTTACCCCGAAAACTGCTGGACGAATCGTTGTAGGGCAAGCGCTTGGCTTGCTTGTAGCCGCCGCCCTGCGGGCGGCGTTTGGGCGCACCGGGAGGAGCGACCGAATACGCGCTTCGCACACCGAAGCGGCTACAGTTTGACCGTTCGCAAGCGTAATGCGTTCGCGATCACTGAAACCGAGCTAAAGCTCATCGCCGCGCCAGCGATCATCGGGCTTAGAAGAATGCCAAACAGCGGATAAAGAACACCGGCGGCGATCGGTACGCCGAGCGCATTGTAGATGAACGCGAAGAATAGATTCTGCCGGATGTTTCGCATCACCGCGCGACTGAGATGCATTGCTTTGACGATGCCCATCAGATCGCCTTTCACCAGCGTAATGCTGGCGCTTTCGATCGCGACATCGGTCCCAGTCCCCATGGCAATCCCCACATCAGCGGCCGCAAGCGCAGGCGCGTCGTTAATTCCGTCGCCCGCCATTGCGACGATTGCGCCACTGGCTTTCAATCTTTTGACGATCTCGATTTTTTCATCGGGCATCACTTCCGCGCGGACTTCATCGATGTCCAACTCGCGCGCAACCGATTCGGCAGTGCGCCGATTGTCGCCGGTGCACATGATGATTTTCAGGCCCATGTCGTGAAGCGCGCGAATCGCTGTTCGGGTGGTTGGCTTGATGGGATCCGCGATACCAAGGACTCCGACTGCATGTCCATCCAGTGCGATCCAAACGGTTGTTTGCGCTTGTTCTTGTAAGCGATCTGCTTGTCTCTTGAGCTCGTTCGAAAACGTGACATTCGAATCAGCCAAAAATTTCTCCTTGCCGGCAAGCACTCGCTTGCCATCGAGTCCGCCACCGGACGGACTCACCGTGGCGAGCTGCGCGGACACGCCGCCACCAGTCGTAGACTGAAAATCCGTTATTTCGCGCAACCCGATTTGTTCCTTTTTGGCCGCTTCCACAATTGCGCGAGCAAGCGGATGCTCGCTGTGCGCTTCCACTGAAGCCGCAATCTGCAAGAGATCGTGTTCGCTCGTCCCTTTATCAGTCACTCGGCTGACGACCTCCGGTTTGCCGGCTGTTAATGTGCCAGTCTTATCCGTGATCAGGTGTGTTACTTTTTCGGTGATCTCAATAGCCTCGGCGTTTTTTATCAAAATCCCCGTCTGTGCCGCGCGCCCGACACCGACCATAATCGACATCGGTGTCGCAAGCCCGAGCGCGCATGGACATGCAATAATTAGCACCGATACAGCATTCACTAGCGCGTAAGCCATCGCAGGCACAGGGCCGACAATCGACCAGACGATAAAAGTAATCACGGCAATGCTGATAACTGCCGGAACGAAATAACCTGAAACGTTGTCAGCGAGTTTTTGAATGGGCGCGCGGCTGCGCTGCGCCTCCGCGACCATTTGAACGATCTGGGCCAGCAGCGTTTCCGATCCGATTTTCTCGGCGCGCATCAAAAATGACCCGGTCTGATTCACGGTGGCGCCGACCACTCTGTCGCCTGCGCCTTTGCTCACAGGCATCGGTTCACCTGTGATCATCGATTCGTCGACGTTGCTTTGGCCTTCAACCATCACACCGTCGATCGGCACCTTTTCCCCGGGACGCACACGCAGCAGGTCGCCTTTTTGAATTGCGTCCACCGAAATCTCTTCTTCATGGTCATCGCGGATGCGATGCGCGGTTTTTGCCGCAAGCCCGAGCAAGGCTTTGATAGCCTGCCCGGTGCGACTGCGTGCCTTCGCCTCGATTAGTTGGCCTAACAAAATCAGCGCCGTGATGACCGCTGCTGCTTCAAAATAAAGATCTACCTCGCCATGTCGCCGGAAAGATTCGGGAAAAATTCCGGGCGCGATTACCGCAACTGCGCTGTAGACATAAGCTGCGCCCACGCCGACGGCGATCAGCGTAAACATATTGAGACTGCGGTTGATGATCGATTGCCAGGCTCGAGTGAAGAAAAAGCCGCCCGCCCAAAGAACAACGGGAGTCGTTAGGCCAAACTCGATCCACTTTCCGATTTGCCTTGGAACGATTGCATCAAGATGCAGTCCGGGGACGGCGTGGCCCATCGCGATGATTAACACCGGGATGGTAAGCACTAGTGCGATCCAGAACTTCCGCGATAGCCATTTGATCTCGTTTTGCTCTTCTTGATCCCCTACTCTCAGAGTCTTTGGCTCCAGCGTCATGCCGCATATCGGGCAATTTCCCGGGCGATCCTGCTGAATCTGCGGATGCATCGGGCAGGTGTAGATAATCCTCTCCGGCTTGGGGAAAGCAGGATTGCGCTCCAGCGCCATGCCGCACCTGGGACAACTGCCCGGCGCGTCGTTCTCCACGCCTTTGCACATCGGGCAGAAATATTTTTTTGCCGCTTTCCGTTCCGGTGCTGCTACCGCTGCGTCTGACGTGGAATGATGATCCGCGTGACAGCAAACATGATCTGTACCTCTGTTTTGCGCAGATAATTTCATTGGCGAGCCGATGTCGTGCTAGGGGTAGCACATTCGGCAGGGTCAACTCGAAGCGCAACGCTGCACGTCCAGTCGCGCGTAGCACCGCCGCACAGCCCTCAACCTGGAGGGCTTCCAGGATTCGGCCATTTCCAGAAGCTGACGTTTGTGGTTTCTGAAGTGGTACGCCTAACTCAAGCTGCCATCTTGCGGCATTCTTCCGCGCAGCGCTGACATGCCTTTGCGCAGTCCTGACAATGTTGCGCCTTGTGTTTTGCGCATTCATCGCCGCAGGCCTGACAAATTTCGGCGCAGATGCCGCAGATCCGTGCGGCAAACTCCGAACCGCTCGCCATCAAGCGCGCTGCAGTCGCGCATATTGTGGCGCAGGCGCGATCCAGTTCGATGCAGCGCGCCATCATTTTCACATCCTGCTCATGCAGGCATTCCGTCGCGCAATGTTCGCAAGCAACCATGCAGTCGTTACATACGTCGATACAGCTCTGATATTTTTCGTGTGGCATAATATTCCTCCGGTTACCCTGCTACGTAACTTCGGGTGTTACATGTCGCGGCTTTCAACGTAGCTATCGCACGAACCGCAGCCGGCGGATGGAACAAAAAAGAATTTCGATGATACGTCGCTACTTGGGCTAAGGAGCCCAAATATTATGCGGCTTTAGCGGTTTCCATCTCTTCAGTGTATTTGCCGAACCGCGCTTTGCTATTGCACCACGCACGGTGATGGAATGCCGTTTGTGCTGCGCTGACGTTTGATGTGTCCCCTTTCCAGGCTTTGAGGACCGGAGCTTGCAAGGCGCGTCCATAGGAGAAGCTCAACTGCCAAGGCAAGTCTTCCATACGATTCATCGCGTTTAGATGTTCGGTCGCTTGCTGATCGGATTGGCCGCCCGAGAGAAACACAATACCAGGCACAGCCGCTGGAACCACCCGCTTCAGACAACGAACTGTGGCTTCAGCGACTTCCTGCACCGAAGCCTGCTGTGGACTCTCTTTGCCCGAAAGCACCATGTTTGGCTTCAGCAATATT